>CANHYD010000236.1 GCA_947464705.1 Verrucomicrobiota bacterium
AACTCGGAGCGGAGGATCCCGTCGTCAAGAAGGTGCTGGCCGGCAAGTCACCGCGGTCCCGAGCCGCAGACCTCATCAATGGCAGTCGCCTGCGGTCGGTCGATGAGCGTCGTCGGCTGTACAAGGGCGGGACGTTGGCCATCGCTGCCTCCGACGATCCGCTCATCCTGGTGGCCAAGTCGGTGGATGCCGAGGCGCGTGAGGTCCGGCAATTGATGGAAGCCCAGGCCGAGATCAAGAAGCAGGCGCATGCGGCGATCGCGACCGCCCGCTTTGCCTTGGAAGGCAAGGGTCAGTATCCCGACGCCACCTTCACCCTGCGTCTTTCTTACGGGGTGGTGAAGGGGTACACCTCGCAGGGCAAGGCCATCCCAGCGACGACGTCGTTGGGCGGAATCTTCGAGCGTTCCGCCGAGATGGAAGGGCGCCCCCCGTTTGATTTGCCCGAACGCTGGCAGAAGAAACGCCGCGCCCTCCATGCGGACGCCCCGTTCAACTTTGTCTCCACCCACGACATCATCGGGGGCAACTCCGGCAGCCCGGTGGTCAACCGGAATGGCGAATTCGTGGGCATCATCTTCGATGGCAACATCGAATCGTTGGTGCTGGGGTTTGCCTACGAAGAAACCCAAGCCCGGGCCCTTTCGGTCCACAGCGCCGGCATCTTAGAGGCGCTGCGCAGCGTCTACTCCGCCAAGCCTCTGGTGGAGGAATTGGTCAGCGGCAAACGCCGTTGATTTGTCGGCGGAGCACCCCGGGGTCACTCCGGGGTGCCACGCTCGACCAGTTTCTTGTGGCGCAAGATGCCGTCGGCGATGGCGCCGGCGAGTTGGTCGCGGGACTTCCGAGAGTCCATCAGCCGGGTGTCCCCAGGGTGGGTCATGTAGCCGCCCTCGATGAGGAGCCCAGGCATCCGTAGCAAGGTGAGTTCTTTGAAGCGGGCCCGACGCACCCCCCGATCGGCCAACGGGGTTTGATCCAAGATGGCTCGATGGACCAAGTGGGCGAGGGTGATGTTTTCGCGGTCAAAGCGGTTGGCCTCGAAACCGGCCATCCGACCGCGCCGTTGGGAATCGTTGCTCGAAGGGGCTCCAGCCGGTGTGAGGCAATAGGTTTCGAGGCCTTGCACCGCATCGTTTCCGGGCCCATCGAACCCATTGAAATGCAGGCTGACATACAGGTCCGCGTCCGCGCGGTTGGCCGCCGCTGCCCGATCCGGAAGGGCGATGAACCGGTCGGAGCTGCGGATGAACACCACCTGAAAACCCGCCGCCTTGAGGTGTCGAGCCAAGTCGATGGCCAGGTCCAGTGTGTAGGTTTTCTCCATCCGACGACCCTCCGTGTTGCCGGGGTCTCGACCGCCGTGTCCGGCATTGATGGCGATGCGCCGGATGGGGCGCGAGGTCCGCTTGGGCGGCGCCAACAGCGGCGCCATCAGCGAGTCGATGTCGCGCTGCGAGACCCGGAAGCGCCCGCCTTCGACCGGGATCCGGTCCGACAGGCGGAACTCCACCTCGTTGAAGGTCATCCGATCCGAGTCCTTCCGGAACCGCATCCGCGTCCAGCGGTTGGTCAGGAGGAGTTCCTCGCCTAAAGCGATGGGCCGCAGATGCATGTCGCGGCCCCAACCGGCCAAGTCGCGGAATCCAGGTTCCCAGTCCCGAGCCTGAGCCAGCCAAGAGCCCAAGAGGAAGGCAGCGATCAGGACCGGAAACCAAGTCCGGTCGGTCGATTTGGATCCAATCCAGATCCGCGTGCCTGTCCGGATGAGGGACATCCGGTCCACCGGAGTTTGGATCCCTTTCCAGAAAGACCATGGTCGCTGGAGGCAGGGCACGGACCGGGTCGTCATGTTTTGGATCCGGAGCGCTATGGCCTCAGCGGAGGTTTTCCGGATTGAGTCCGTGGAGGTCCTTCGGAACAAAAATGCCATCCCGGCGAATCATATCAGAATCGAACCAGACCTCGCCGCCGCCCCACTCCGGCCGCTGGATTTGCACCATGTCCCAATGGACGGCCGATTTGTTGCCATTGCCGGGATTCTCGTAGGCCTGGCCCGGGGTGAAGTGCAGGGAGCCGGCGATCTTCTCATCGAACAAGATGTCGCACATCGGGTTCAGGATGAAGGGATTGAAGCCGAGGCTGAACTCGCCGATGTACCGTGCGCCCGGATCCATATCGAGGATCTCGTTGAGCTTGCGCTCGGTGCCGCCTTGGCAGGTTGCCTTGACAATCCGGCCCTCCCTCAACTCCAGGCGGATGCCCTCGAACTTGGTGCCGGCGTACAAGGTCGGCGTGTTGAAGGTGATCACGCCGTTGGCCGACTTGAGGGTGGGGCAACTGAAGCACTCGCCATCGGGAATGTTGCGCAGGCCCTCGCAGGGCTTGGCTCCGATGTTCTTGATCGAAAAGGAGAGGTCAGTGCCCGGTGCCACCAGTCGGACCTTGTCGGCTTTGATCATGCGCTTCTCCAGGGGCTTCACGGCCCGCGCCATCTTGGCGTAGTCCATGGTGCACACGTCGAAGTAGAACTTTTCGAAGGCCTCGGTGCTCATGTTGGCCGACTGGGCCATGCTGGGCGTTGGCCAGCGGAGAACGCACCAGCGGGTCTTGTTGATGCGATGATCGAGAGCCGGGCGGAGGGTCTTGGAATAGAGCCGGGTCTTCTCGGACGGTACGTCGCTGTTCTCGCTGGCGTTGTTCGCGCCGCGGATAGCGATGTAGGCCTGCATCTTGCGGATACGGTTCAGCTCGAGGTCCCGCACCAGTTTGGCATGATGTTCATCGGTCCCGATCTGGACCTCGCGCAGGATCCGTGAGTGGCGCACCTCGACGACCGGAGTGGCTCCGACGGCTCGTGTGGCACGGATCAGCTCCACGGCCATCTCATCGGGAGTATCGACCAAGTCCAACAGGATGTTCTCTCCGGCCTTCAGTTCGCAGGAGTATTCGATGAGAAGCTTGGCCAGTTTGGCGTAACGCGGGTCGCTCATGTGTTCTGGGCATAAAGGAGACCACGCCTTACCCCCAGAGGCCAAGCAAACCTTGTCTCCACCCCGGCGGGGTCGGTCCCTCATATTTACACAAAAGGGGACACTCCTTACTATATTACCCTCCCTGCGGGGCTCCGCGGAAGCGGCCCTGCGCTTGCAGGAAGGCTCGCTCCGGCCCTATTCCGCTGCCGCTTCGAGGCGGGGTCGGAGGCGCGGTCGGGCCCTCACAGTGACACAAAAGGGGCCGGTCTCACCTATTTACAAAACCCATTCCTTCGCGCCACGCTCACGTTCATGGCTCGCAAGCTGCGCCTCGAGTATCCTGGAGCGATTTACCACGTCATGAACCGAGGAGATCGACGCGAAGCTATCTTCCGCGACGATGTCGATCACCAGTTGTTCCTCAGCACCCTCGACGAGACCTGCTTGAAGGCCGATTGGCTGGTTCACGCGTATTGCCTCATGGGCAATCACTTCCATCTGGTGCTGGAAACACCTCGGGGAAATCTGGTCTCGGGGATGAAGTGGTTCCTGGGCACCTACACCTTGAGATTCAACCGGCGTCACGGTGTCTCGGGCCATCTTTTCAGCGGTCGCTACAAGGCTCTCTTGGTGGATCCGGGTCAGCCGGATTACCTGCGGACGGTCTGCGAGTACGTCCACCTCAATCCCGTTCGCGCCCAGTTGTTGCGACCTTCTGAACCGCTTCAGGCCTACCGTTGGAGCAGTTACCCGGCCTACCTGGATCAGAACCGTCGGCGGCCTGCCTGGCTGCAGGTGGAGCGAGTTTTGGGAGGAATGGGAATCCCCAAGGACAGCTCGGTGGGCCGGAAACAGTTCGAGCGATTGATGGAAGAGAGGCGCCGCGAGGAGAACCCGGAAGATTACGCTGGAATTCGGCGAGGCTGGTGCTGGGGTGACGATTCGTTTCGCCAAGAGTTGCTGG
This sequence comes from Verrucomicrobiota bacterium, assembly GCA_947464705.1. Taxonomy (GTDB): domain Bacteria; phylum Verrucomicrobiota; class Verrucomicrobiia; order Limisphaerales; family UBA9464; genus SXXZ01. The sequence continues at coordinate 3,940 of CANHYD010000236.1, forward strand.
CGCAACTGGAGTCGGGCGGCGCAATGGGGCAATCCGATGGGGCGTCGCCGGAGACGGCTATGGAGAAGGCGGAGCGGTTGGCCCGCGAGGAATTGGCAAAGCTCGGTTGGAAGGAGGCCGACTTGGCGGAGCGCCGCAAGGGGGATGCGGGGAAACTCAAAATCGCCTTGAAGCTTCGCGCAGAGACCACCATGACGCTGAGCTGGATCGCGGGCCGGCTCCAGATGGGGACCGCGTCGAGCTTGGGCAACCTGTTCTCAGCACGGCGAGCGGCCAAGGAGCGCATGGGTTCCCCTACGGTGAAGCCCTGAGCACCAGGTCGAGGGATTCAGGAGTGCCGAAGAGGTCCAGTGCCCGGCGGGATCGGGTGATACCCGTGTAGAGAAGGTTGCGTGTGAGGAGCCGCGACTCGGTGTTGGACGGCAGTTCGAGGGCAACCGAATCCCATTCGCTTCCCTGACTTTTGTGAATGGTCAGTCCGAAGGCCGGTTGATGGGCCGGCAGTCGGACTCTTGGAATCAGCCTGGGGACTCCATCGGCTCCCGGAAAGAGGACTAGCGTGGCCGGACCGCCAGAGATCGGACCGAGGGCGATGCCGATATCGCCATTGCTCAGTCCCAGCGAGCGCTGGTTGGCCAGCACCAGCACCGGGCAACCATGGGGCAGTTCGCTCGGAGGTCGGGACCCTTTGCTCCAGAGCATCGCGGTGCCGGC
>CANHYD010000237.1 GCA_947464705.1 Verrucomicrobiota bacterium
CGGGATCGGGATCTCGAGGCTACTTCTTCTCGGTGGCCTGTGCGTTGAGGGCCTGCTGGAGTTTTTCGGCCTGCTCGAAGAGTTTGTTGTAGCGGTTGTTGAGGTCTTCGCAGTCGGTGGCCAGCTTTTTGTATTTTTCGATGGTGTCTTTGTTGACGGCCACCGCGTTCACATAAGCCTCGTTGAGCTTCTTCATGCTCTCGTTCTGGGCCTTGATGTCGGTCGCCATCTTGTCATAGGCGGCTTTGTAGGCGTCGCCTTGTTTGGTGGCCCGTTCCCACTTGACCGTCATCTCCGAAAGCTCGCGCTTGGTACGGCTCAGTTCGACCTTGTTGGTCTTGTCCTGCTCAATGAGCCGCTCTTTGAGCTGCTCGACACGCTTGAGCTCTTCTTCCACGCGTTTGCCGGTGACCTCGACCTCGTGTTTTTGTTCGTTGAGGCCGTTGATTTGTTTGTTGCGCTCGGCAATTTGCATGCGGAGATCGGCGTCCCGATACCACTGGTAGGCCACCAGACCGCAGAGTCCGCAGGCCAATGCGATGAGTACGGTGACCCCGGCGGAGGCACGGATCCGGTTACGGGAAGAGACAATTCGGGATTGCATGATGGAAGTCTGGGTTGGCAGGACCTCCCGCCGACGCAACGCTGAAGACAGAATTTGGGTTTGTCAAAGTCTCGGGGTTTGTCTCGACAGACTTCCTGTCGGCTCAAGACCGATGCTGGCGAAAAGGGTCGATGGCCCGGGGGTTCCGCTCGGGTGGCTTTTGCTGTTGAGGCGATGAAATGTTTCAAGCCAATCCTTCGATGGGGAGCGATGGATGGATCCTGTTGGGGAACCACATCGACGGGCCTCCGGACTTTGCAAGTGCTGCTCTGGATCCCACTGTTCGGCCCGTGAAGAATCGAGGCGTGTTTCGGCCGGTCGCACTGACCGTCGCCGGGTCCGACAGTGGGGGCGGGGCCGGTATCCAGGCCGATCTGAAGGTGTTTGCGGCTTTGGGTGTCCACGGCACCACGGCGATCACGTGTCTGACGGCTCAGACACCGGCCGGAGTCACCGGTGTGCACGCGGTGCCGCAGGCGTTTATGGAGTGTCAGTTGGAAACGCTCATGCGGGAACTGCCGCCAGCGGCGGCCAAGACGGGCATGCTCTTCAATGCCGGCATCATTCGAACGGTTGCCGAGAACTTCGCCCGTCATCGGGAGATTCCGTTGGTGGTGGATCCGGTGATGATCGCCACCAGTGGAGCGCGCCTGCTGCGTCCGGATGCCCTGCGGGCGTTGCAGGATCGCCTGTTGCCCTTGGCGGCGTTGGTGACGCCGAATCTGGATGAGGCCGCCGCGCTTCTGGGACGGCCTCTGCGTTCGGTGGATGACCTGAGGTGGGCCGCACGGGGCATGCATGGGCGCTGGGGTGTTCCCGTGCTGGTGAAGGGAGGGCATCTGCGGGATACGCCCCAGGCCACAGACATTTTGTGGGACGGCCAGGAAGAACGGGTCTTGCGGGCGCCGTTTGTGAAGGGGGTTTCCACCCACGGTACGGGCTGCACGTATTCGGCAGCGATCGCCGCCTTCCTGGCTCTGGGTCACCCGCTGCCTGAGGCTGTGGAGCAGGCCAAGCGGCGGATCACCCAGGCCATCCGTCGCAGCACTCGCCTCGGACCCGACGGTCGATACGAAGCGCTGCTGCCGGGTTGATTAGCGGCGATCCACGAGGCTGTCGGAGCCGACGGCCCAGAGGAATCCTCGGCTCAGCATTTCCAGGAAAACCGGGTCCTGGAAGGTGGCGTCGGAATGGCCGAAGGTGGTCCCGAAAACCCGGGCCTTGCCGAAGCCATTGACCCAGGCCACCGGGTAGGCTTTGCCATCGGCTTCGCTGACGGAGGTGGCCAGTGGCGTGGCACCGGGCCACATCTTCTCGATGACGTAGAGCTCGTCCTTGGGGCTAACCCAGTCTTCCGGCATGCCCTTCAGAATGGGATGCTCCGGGGCCACTTTTTTGACCGGGTATCGGCTCTGGTGATCGTGCCTCCGACTGGTGACTCCCAGAAACTTGCGCCACTCGTCGATGCTCGCAGCCCGGTAGGTGTGCATCGCGCAATGGATGGCCACCGCGGGAACCCCGGCCTCATGGGCCCGGGTGATCCGTCGGATGTAGTCCGGGGATTGTGTGTCGGCGAAGCACTCGTTGTGGACCACCACATCGAAGCCCTTGGCCCAATGGGGCTCATCGTAGAGGGCGATCTCGGCTCGCGTGCCGGAGCCGCCTTCGCTGATTACGGTCCATTCCACGTGAGCATGCCGGGCCACGGCATTGGTGAGAGAGAATGTCTGCAGCGCATAATTGTGGCAGCAGCCACCCGTGATGAGCAGCGCGCGAATTGGGCGTTTTGTGGACCGTGCGGAATGTCCGGCACAACCGGCCAGCAGCAGCAGGACTAGACCCAGAAAAGGAGTTCGGAGAGCCATGTCCCAGACCTTGCGGAGAAGCCCCGCCCAGGGTCAATCGCCCGCTGGCGAGCCGGAGATGTCGGAGGTGTTCCGAGAGGCTCTTCCGAGATCCGATTGCAGAGCCCTTCGAAACCCGCTTTCAAAATAAAATCGCAAAAATACTCAGGTAATTACGGTTCTTTCCGATGACTTAGGTGTCGCAAGACATCGGATACCGGAGGCCGAAAAAATCTCCGGAGGGCTCAGCAATGAACTGATGGACGCCCCCCAAGGATGGGAAAGTTTCATCCGCGACATGGATGTCGCGAGCCAACAAGTGATCTCCGAAAGGGGGTCGAACTCACGGATAGAGTTATGATCATCAAGACAAACGTTTCAGCGCTCACTGCCTCCCGCAACCTCCTCGAGACCCAAGATTCTCTGTCTCGATCCCTCGGCCGGCTCTCCTCCGGCTCCAAGCTGGTCAACCCCTCGGACAACGCCGCCGGGTTCGCGGTCTCCATCCGCCTCGATGCCCAGATCAGCCGCATCGGAGCCGCCAGCGACAACATCGGAAACGCTCTGTCGTTCTCGCAGACTCAGGACGGCTATCTGAAGAAGGTGGCCAAGGCTCTGGATCGCATGGGCGAGTTGTCGATGCTGGCCATGGACAACACCAAGAGCGACACCGACCGGGGTCTTTACAACAACGAGTTCGTCAACTTGCAGAACTTCGTCACAAGCAGCTCCACCCGCGACTTCAATGGCGTGAGCATGTTCGGGGGCAACAGCTTCCAGGTGACCATCGACAGCGAAGGGGCCGGTTTCGCGTATTCGGCGATCAATCTGACGACGGCCACCTTCACCACTGCGACTGCAAACACCACCAATCTCACCACGACGACCAATGCGGCGACGGCCCTGACCAAGGTGAAGGATGCCATCAATACGCTGGCTTCCGAGCGGGCGACGGTGGGTGCCAATCAGGCGGCCCTGAACATGTATCAGGAGCAATTGGGAACTCTCAAAGACAACCTGTCGGCCGCCAATAGCCGCATCAAGGACATCGATGTCGCGGAGGAGAGTACCAACTTCGCCAAGTACAACATCCTGGTCCAGGCCGGCACGGCGATGTTGTCGCAGGCCAACTCCAGCGCACAGGGCGTCCTCCGACTGCTCGGCTGATCCGGCGGGTTGATGCGGTTCGGGGTGGCGGGATGAGCCTGCCCTCGCTCACCACCCCGGCCGCTCCGCTCACTCCCTCCACTGCGGACTCGTCCGCAAGTTCCAGGTCCAGGTTCAACGCCCCTGATCAGCTCCGCTGATGGCTGCGAATTCTGAACGAAGGTCACCCACCCGATGTAAGGCCACGAGTTCTTCCCACAACCCACTTTTCTCCGTCGTGTGACGGATGGCGAAAGCCAAGCGGCCGGTCGCTGAATGAACCGGAACGGGTTCCAGGAGGTCACCCGATCACCCAAGACCTCCGGCGGCAAGGATGCCGTCTTGCAGTATGAAAGAGCCCCGGAGACGGGGCGACTTCAAGGAAGGAGTCAACACTATGGTCATTAACACCAACTACTCAGCACTGTCTTCATCCAGGCAACTGGGTGAATCGCAGGGACTGCTGAATCGCTCACTGGCCCGGTTGAGCTCGGGATCCAAACTGATCAACCCGTCGGACGACGCAGCCGGCTTCGCCGTTGCCACGCGATTCGACGCTCAGATCAATCGGACCCAGGCCGCCAGTGACAACATCGGGAACGCCATTTCGTTCTCCCAAACCCAGGATGGTTACCTGAAGAAGGTGGCCAAGGCCCTGGACCGCATGAGTGAGCTTTCGATGCTTGCTCTGGATGAAACCAAGAGCGACACCGATCGCGGTCTCTACAACACCGAGTTCCAGAATCTCGGCGCCTTCGTCAACTCGACAGCGACCCGTGACTTCAACGGCGTCAGCATGTTCAGCGGTGCTGGCCTCAATGTGACCGTCAACAGCGAGGCGCAGTCGAACTTCAGCTACACCGCGATCGATCTGGGCAGCGCCAGTTACACCTCGGCCACGGGATCCACGCTCACGACGACCACCAATGCCGGCACCGCGTTGACCAACGTGAAGGCCGCTGTCAATAAGTTGGCCTCCGACCGTGCGACGGTGGGTGCCAACCAAGCCGCCCTGAACATGTATCAGGAGCAATTGGGTGTGTCGAAAGACAACCTGTC
>CANHYD010000238.1 GCA_947464705.1 Verrucomicrobiota bacterium
AGGGCCGCCAATTCGCTCCAGTCGGCCTCGAGCAAGGTCTGCATCAATGCACCGACTTCCGGGGTCAATCCTTCGGGATCAGGCTGAAGACCCTGGATGGCCAAAAAGCGCAAATCCCACGCAAACTGCGCCCGGGCCATCGGACCCTGGATTTCTAGGAATGCCAGAAACTCGAGGAAGAGCCGATGCGCCTCGGGTTGGGGCGTTTCCGTTTCGGTGACCTGCTCCAGCGTGGCCACCGCATGGGCGATCAACTCCAGGGAAACCACTTCACGCCTCAGAGAGCCATGGGTGTTCCGGACGACGACTTCGCTCAAGGAATGAAGATCGCCCTTGGGGTTGCGGCGGAAGGAAAACTCGCTCTCGAAGCACCAATCGAGCTTGCCGCGAAAGGCTGACTTCGGCCCGCGGGCCCCCTTGGCCACGGTGGCCAAACGGCCGTGTTCGGGGGTGAGCCAATGGACGATCAGGCTGGTGTCGCCCAGGGGGCGCAGGCGGAGGACGATGCCCTCGGATCGTTGCGCGGTCATGGGGCGGTCGCCCGACGTCGGGAGGACGATCGGACCGGGGCGACCGGCGGTGTCTCCAGATCCTCATGCCGGCGGGCCACCCATCGAACCCAGCGGTTCTCCTCCCGCTTCATGGAGCGCCGGAGCGCCGGCTCCAAGTCATCGTAGCCGCGCAAGTGCAGGATGCCATGGATGACATAGCGGACCACTTCTTCGGTCCAGGTCGTCCGAAAGGCCTGGGCTTGTTCCACCGCGTCAGCGACCGAGATAAAGCACTCGCCGTACAGGCGCTCGGGCGTCGAACCGTGGTCGAAGGTGATGACATCGGTGGATCCCTCGTGCTGGAGGAAGCGCCAATTCACCCGGGCCATCTCCCGCGGGGAGACGAAATGGAAGCCCACCTCGGCCTCCAAGCCCATGGCTTCCAGGAGGTCTCGGGTGATCTGGCGCAGGACTCGCACCTGCAGCGGGCGGTCCTTCTGACGATTGCGCAGAAGCAGCACCGTCGCCGACCCGGGAACCGTCGAAACGGGAGAAGGACGGGAAGCTCGGGTAATGGCGGGTGCGGAATCGCTCACGGCAAATCAGAACCCGAGCTTGGCCAGTTCGCGCTCCAAGCTGGCCTGAAACGCCATCAGGTCGGGCTGGGAGGGGCGATAGCCCTTCTCGTCGGCCACCAGTCCGGGGCGCCCGTACGTGTCGATGAGCCACGCCGCACCCTTGCCGTCGGAGAATCGAACCCGGCCACTGACCATGGCGTTGGGGCGGGTCACCGCATCCACGGTCACCTGGACATCGCCGCCTCCGAGGGCTCCCTCGGGCGGTACGACCTCGTCGGGCTCCACGGTTCCCGCGGCGGGAGCCGGTGCAGCCGGGGCGGCTGGAACGACCGGAGGAGCCGGCGGCTCCGGATCCTTGGGAATCACCTTCAGGTCATCGATCAGGAAGCGCGCCTCCATGTACGTCAGTTTGAGAGCGAAGTCGGACTCGAGCCGGCGCTGGAAGTCGGAGATCTTCATGCCCTCGGCGATCCACTGACGGGCGGTTACTTGTTGCTCGGTTGATAAGGTGGCCATGACGTGAAGTTAAAAGCTTAAGGGTTGGAGGCCGTCGGGTCAGTCGCGGAAGTTCACAAAATTGAGGGCCACCGGAAAATCATGGCCGCGACAGGCGGTCATCACAGCCTGCAGGTCATCGCGGTTTTTGCCGGCGACCCGCAGCTCGTCGCCTTGGATGGATGCAGTCACCTTGAGACCCAGCCCGCGGACAAAGGTGCTGATCTCTTTGGCGGCGGCGCTTTCAATGCCCTGCTTGATCTTGATGGACTGACGGGCATGGCCCAAGGGCGACAACTCAGCCTCGCCGACGTCGATGTTCTTGGCGGAGATGCTCCGTTTGGCCAGCTTGAGCATCACGATCTCGACCAGGGCCGTCATCTTGAAGGCATCTGGAGCCCGCAGCTTGATCTCGCTCTTCTCCAAAACAATCTCCGCGCCGGACCCTTTGAAATCAAAGCGGGTCAGCAATTCCTTCTGGGCTTGGTTGATGGCGTTTTCCACCTCCATCGAATTGACCTTGGAGACGATGTCGAAACTTGGCATGGCCGGATGCTAGACGATGCGCCCGCGCCCGCAACGCGGTAGCGAGGGCTCTTGACGGGTCTCCGGGTGGGGGCGATCGATCAAGGCAGCCTCAGCCCGTCCCTTCCGGGTTTTTCTGGTGTCACCCGCCCGGGCTCCAACGGTAGGCTGTAGCCATGGAGACAGTGCCACCGCCCACGGGCCCGGTTCAGGCTAACCCACCGGCCTCGGCGCCGCTGGTTCCCGGAACGCTGTATCTGGTGGCCACACCCATCGGAAACCTGGAGGACATCACCTTCCGGGCCCTGCGGGTGCTTCGAGAGTGCTCGGTGGTCGCCGCCGAAGACACCCGGCACACCGGCCAATTGCTGACCCACTTCGGGCTTCGGAAACAAATGGTCAGCTATTTCCGCTTCAATGAGGCCCGACGGGGCGCGGAGATCCTCGACCGGTTGCGCTGTGGCGAGACCGTGGCGCTGGTGACCGACGCCGGATCGCCGGGAATTAGCGATCCCGGAGAACGCATCGTGGCCGAAGTTCTGGCTGCAGGGCTTCGGGTGGAGTCCATTCCTGGGGCCTGCGCGCTAGTAACCGGTCTGACGGCCAGCGGACTGCCGACCGAATCCTTCCACTTCGCGGGCTTCCTGCCTCACAAATCCGGACAACGGGCCCGGCGTCTGACCGAACTGGGGGCGATCCCGGGAACCTTGGTCCTCTACGAATCCCCCTTCCGGGTGGAACGCCTGTTGGGAGAACTGCAGCGCATCCTGCCAGGGCGTCGGGTAGTGTTGGCCCGCGAGCTGACCAAGAAGTTCGAGGAGTGGCTGCGCGGCACTCCAGAGGAGTTGCTGGCCGAGTGGAGCCGTCGCCCGCGCAAGGGTGAGTTTGTGGTGATGATCGGGCCCGGCAATGGCCCTGTTGGCGGGGTGGCCGGTCCCGACATGGCTGCCCCTCAACCCGGGGGCCACGACCCGGATGAAACCGATCTGGGAACCGACCCCGAAACCGATTCCGCGGTGGATTAACCGGAGCGATTCCGCGGAATCATTCCGGATTAGTTCGTCAGCTTGAGACGCTGGCGGACCAACACCGCCGCGCCGGTGATCCCAGCCTCGTCGCCCAACTTGCTGGCGAGGATCTCGACATCCTTGAGTGTGCCGGGCATCGCATAATCCCGGGTGGTCTCCAAGATGGTCGGCATCAAATCGTCCTCCAGGGCATCCATCACACCACCGCCCAGGACCACCGTCTGCGGACTGAGGATGTTCACCAAATTGGCCACAGCGATTCCGGTGTACTTGGCCGCCTCCTGAAGGACCTTGGCCGTCAGCTTGTCGCCCTTGCGGAGGGCCTTGCGCAAGTCGCCGCTCTTGAGATCGATGATGCTCTCCCCTTCCTTGAGCAACTCGGTGAGGAAGGTCTTCTCGCCTTCCTTCACCCGTCGGGCCAATTCGCGGAAAATGGACGTCCGACTGGCCAAGGCCTCGAAGCAGCCACTGTTGCCACAACCGCACTTGGGGCCGCCCACCTGGATGACCATGTGCCCCACCTCACCTGCCGTGCGGTTGAAGCCCGAATAGAGTTGGCCATCCAGAATGAGGCCGCCGCCGATGCCGGTGCCGAGGAAAATGCCCAGAAGGCTACGGGATTTGCCCTTCAGCTCGACTTCATGGATGCCCAACGTGCAGGCGTTGCAGTCGTTCTCGACGAACACCGGGACTCCGAGGTGCTTTTCTAGGGCCTTTTGCAGCGGTGCGTTCTTCCACTGGAGATTCGGCGCGAAGATCACCTCACCGGAATCCGGATTGATGGCTCCGGGGGCTCCGATGCCGACCCCGCGCACCTGCTTGAGCGACAGATCGGCCTCGTCCACCGCATCCCGGACACACCGTGCCACGCGCTCCACCACGGAGTCGAAACCCCGCGAGGCCTTGGTGCTCAACTTGACCGTCTGGAGCAACCGCAGCTCGGGGCTGAAGATTCCGGCCAAGATCTTGGTGCCCCCCAGATCCACCCCGACAATGACATCCTGCTTGATGGTTTCGGTCATGCGTTTCCCGACCTCATCAGGCTGGCAACCCCGGCCGTGGAGCAAGGAAAACATGGTGACATTATCCGAGGCGCGGGCACCGGCACCCCAGGGGTGATGCCAGTGCAGCACGTGCCCCGTCAGCGAACGGTGCGCATCAGGCCATAGGCGATCCCGGCAGCAACGGGCAACGTCAAGACCCAGGCCCAGAGGATCCGTTCCACGACGCTGAAGTTGAGGGCACTGAAACGCTTCGCACAACCCACACCCATGATGCTGGTGGTGATGGCATGAGTCGTACTGACCGGCATGCCGAAGTAGGCCGCCACGCTCAGGACTGTCGCCGCCGTGGTCTCCGCTGCAAAACCGTGCACCGGCTGCAACTTCACCATTTTGTGTCCCATGGTCTTGATGATCTTCCAACCGCCGGCCGCCGTGCCGAAGGCCATGGTCAGCGCACACACGATCTTGATCCAGGTGGCGATGGCTTCCTTGCCGGAGGCATCGGCGACCATCGGATG
>CANHYD010000239.1 GCA_947464705.1 Verrucomicrobiota bacterium
CCTCGGGCGTTTCCTCCAAGGCGGTGAGTCCGCCTTGACCCACTTTTTCGAGGGCCTCTTGAACCGTCAGGGCCGACTTGAGCGGCACCGATGGGACGGCTCCGGATTCGGAGCCGTTTTCCGAGGGCTTCGGCTGCGCCGTGGTGACCGCGGCGACCCAGATCTTACCCAGAGGACGCTCTTGCCAGAAAGGGTAGGGCTCCCACTCGCCCGCCGAGTTGAGCATTTCCCGGTTTTTCTTCCGGACTTGGCGCGCCCGTTCCGCGTCGGTCATCCAACCGCACGGGGCATTGGGCCGTTTCAGCGCCTCTTCGACACCAAGAATGATGGGCTTGGTGGTGAACAAGCGCTCCTGCACTCGCACGGCTTCGACAAAGGGGGATTTGCCGGCGTCGGCCGCGACCGCCATGAGGCCCAGCAAGGCGCTCCAATCCACCATGCCGGATCGAGCCAGAGCGCAGGGATGCCCATCGCGCATCCGTAACTCATTGGCACTGACCAGCACGTAACCGGTCTCGTCGAGCCCGCGGCGTCCGGCACGTCCGAACATCTGCAGAATCTCGTCACCCCTCAGAGGAATTTCGCGGCCCTCCCGCTTGTACTGTGCGGCCGTGATGGCCACCGAGCGCAGGCTGAAGTTGATCCCAGCCGCCAACCCCATCGTGGCCACGACGACCCGGAGTTGGCCGGCCTTGGTGAGGGGTTCGATGACTCCAGCGCGCACGGCGTAGCTCAAACCGCTGTGGTGGTAGGCCACTCGGGATTTGAGCATCTTGGCCAGAGGTTCACCGACGAGGCGTTTCTGGGCCTCGGTGAGTTGCAGTGGGTGCGGACAGGGCAGTTGTCGGGCCATGTCCGAGGCGAGTTCTTCGGCATGGGCTCGTCGGGGCGCGAAGAGCAGTACTGGTCCCAGTCCCTCGGCCAAGGCCTTGGCGCAGAGGCGTGGCCAATACCCGCGGATTTCCGGTGGCAATCGCCAGTTGAGTTCGTTGGCGAACACCTCGTCCAGCGGCACTGGCCGGACCGTGTGTTTGACGACTTCGACAGCACGACCCAAACGGCGCAGCCAGTTGGCCACCTGCTCCGGGTTAGCCACCGAACCGCTCAGGAGGAGCAGTTGGGTTTGCGGTGGGGCCAGCGCCAGCGCCAGTTCGTAATTCAGCCCTCGGTCTTCATCGCCGAGCATCTGGTACTCGTCGACGACCAGCAGGGTGGGGCCATCCCCTCGGATGAGCCGGTTTTTCTGGGTTTCGAGGGTGGCGACCAGAATCGGGGCGTCGAGGTTCTCGGCCAGGTCGCCGGTGGCGATACCGACGTTCCAGCCCCGGCCCCGCCATTCGGCCAGCTTGTCATTGGCCAGCGCCCGCGTGGGCACCGTGTAAATGGCCTGCCCCCGATTTTTGCCCGCCTTCGACCAGAGTTCGAAGATTAGCGTCTTACCGGCCCCCGTGGGCGCATGGATGATCACGTCCTTGCCCGCCCTCAATGCCGACACGGCCTGCTGCTGCCAGAGGTCGGGCACAATGAACTGCTGCAGGCCCGCGGGTGAATCGGGGGTTTCCGGTGGGGCAACGAACGGCGGCACAGGCCAACACTACGTTCGACTGGCAAAAGCTCCAACAGGTTCGAAGGCTTCGGTATCCAAGCGAGTGGAGTTCGGGATGGCCGTGTCTCGGGGTGCCCGGCAGGCCGTGACTTGCGGATTGAGCGCAACTCGTGGATCGGCAAACTCTCGGGCGTGCGTTCGTCTGCGCCTCCATCTGCCCGTCGTGTGGTCGTGAAGCTGGGAACCGGTGTCCTCACCGATGCCTCCAAGCGTCTCGACTTGGTTCAGTTTGCCCAATTGGTGGCGCAGATCGCTCGACTGCGGTCAGCCGGCCATGAGGTCGTGGTGGTCACCTCAGGCGCGGTGGGCGCTGGCATGGGAGTGCTGGGGTATGATCGGCGTCCGGGGAGCTTGGCCGAACGCCAGGCGTGTGCCGCAGTTGGGCAATCGCGGCTGATGGCCTTGTACGAGTCGCTCTTCCGCCATTACGACCAACCCGTGGCCCAGGTGCTCCTGACCCACGACGACCTGGCCGACCACACGCGGCACCTCAATGCGCGGAACACGCTGCTGACGCTGCTCAAGCACAAGGTCTTGCCCATCATCAACGAGAACGACGCGGTGTCGGTCACGGAGTTGAAGTTCGGGGACAACGATCGGTTGTCGGCGCTGGTCGCCAGCCTCTTGCCGGCCGATTTGCTGGTTATTCTCACGACAGCCGATGGCTTGATCGAACATTTCGGGAAGCCGGAGGCCCGGTTGCTGGAGACGGTGGAGGCGGTCGATGCGCGGATCGAGGCCATGGCCGGTGGGACCTCCAGCGAAACGGCCACCGGTGGCATGACCACCAAGATTTTGGCCGCGAAGATCGTGGTCCGCTCGGGCATTCCGTTGGTGATCGCTCCGGGCCATCGTCATGATGCCTTGGAGAAAATCGTGAATGGTGAGTCGGTCGGCACCCGCTTCTTGGCCGGCTCCGGCCGCCTCTCGAGTCGCAAGCGTTGGATCGCCTTCTACCATCACGCCGAAGGAACCCTGACGGTGGACGCCGGGGCGGTGGTGGCGTTGCGCGATCACGGGCGCAGCTTGCTCGCTCCAGGAATCATCCGCTGCGAGGGAGAGTTTCAGGCCGGCGATGTGGTTCGGATTTGTGATCCGGATGGTCGGGAATTGGCCCGAGGTCTGGCCGGTGCCTCCTCGGCCGAGGTTCGCGAACGATCCCCCAAGCAGGCCGAGATCATTCACCGCGATGATCTTGTGGTGCTCTGAATCGAGCAGTCCCCCAAACTCAATCCCATGCCCAAAGCCCCCTCCCGACGCCTTGCTCCCATCCGACAACTCTTGGAGGTGATGGCCGCGCTGCGCGCTCCCGACGGATGCCCCTGGGATCGCGAGCAAGACCACCATTCCCTCCGCTCCCATGCGGTGGAGGAGGTGTATGAATTGATGGACGCCATTGAGGCCGGCGATGATGTGGAGATGGCCGAGGAGTTGGGTGATCTGCTGCTTCAGGTCGTCTTCCATGCGCAGTTGGCGCGCGAGCGTGGGGTGTTTGACTTTGATGCAGTCTGCCAGCATTTGGTCGACAAACTCATCCGTCGCCATCCGCATGTCTTTGGATCGGTGAGCGTGAAGGACATCGATCAGGTTTGGGCCAATTGGGAATCCATCAAGAAGGCTGAGAAGGCGGGTTCCAAACACGAGCGAAAATCAGCTCTGGATGGGGTTCCCAGGCACCTGCCTGCCTTGATGCGCTCCCAGAAATTGCTCAAGAAAGCGTCCAAAGCCGGGTTGACTGCGGTTCCCCTCAAACCCAAGGCCAGCGATCGTAAGGCCCTGGCGACGGCGTTGTTCGACCTGACGGCCCAGTGTCAGGCAGCCGGTTGGTCGGCCGAGGAGTTGTTGCGCGCCGAATTGCAGCGTCGGGAGTCGGCCTGGCGTCAAGAGGAGCAACGTCAAGCGGCCCGGAAAACCGCGTAATCGGATCGTCAAAAGACATTAGTTTTTCTGGGGTGCGCCTGTGGGGGCGGCGCATGATTTTTCGGGCTGAAAGTGGATTTCAGGCCCGTGGTTTCGGTTCTTTCTTTGATTGGCAAGATTCCTGCGGTAGCTTGGCCTTCGATGTCCGCGGGACTCCAACTCAGCCAACGGCTTTCGCAGCAGATGGTGCTGTCGCCGCAGCTCCAGCACTCGCTGGCGCTCCTGCAGGCCCCAGTGTTGGAGCTCAAGGCGATGGTGGAACAAGAGCTTCAGTTAAACCCGGTTCTGGAAGAGATTGGGGCCTTGGAGGTAGATGTCGAAGCCCGGGAATCCAAGGCCGAGGCTGACGCGGCCGCGGCCGATCCCGCGGAGCCCCCGTTGGATGTGCAGTTTGATCCGGCGGTTGAGAAGCACGACGACGAGCCGGTAGATCGTTTTTCTGAAGACCTCCAAAAGCTCCTCAAGTTGGACGAGGAATGGCGCGAGGTTTTCGCCCAGAACAACACGGTCAACCGGGTTACCCAGGAAGATGAAGAGCGCCGTCAGCACCTCTTTGATTCCCTGACCACGGGTCAATCCTTACAGGAGCATTTGCTGGAGCAGGTGCGCTTCGCTCAGTTGACCCCCGAACAGCGTGAGGTGTCCGAATTGCTGATCGGAAACATCGACGATCGAGGTTATCTGACGGCCCAACCCGAGGAACTCACCTTCTCCACAGGCTTTTCCACCGAACGGATTTTGGAGGTGCTGTCGGTCCTCCAGACCTTTGAACCACCCGGTGTGGGGGCTCGAGACCTTCGGGAGTGCCTCATGCTGCAAATGGAGCGGGCCGGTCGGACCAGCGATCTGGAGTACCTCATCCTCCGCGACTACATGGAGGAACTGGGCAAACGGCGATTTCCCGAGATCGCCCGTCAGTTGGGAATCACCCCGTCCGAGGCTCAGGAGGCCGCCGGACGGATCGCCCGTCTGGACCCCAGGCCGGGTTCCGATTTTTCCCGCGACCCTGAACAATACGTGGTGCCCGAGTTGGAGGTGGTCCGGCGTGTGGTCGACGACCTCAG
>CANHYD010000240.1 GCA_947464705.1 Verrucomicrobiota bacterium
GAAGAGCAGATCGACCAAGCGATGTTTGGCGAGGTCATCGAGCAAGAACTGCCCCCCGACGGTGCGAGAAACGCAGTGGTAGACCGCCCCCACCTCCTTGATTCGAGCCCTTCGCATGGAAAGAATGTAGTGCCCCTCACCGTTTCCAGTCAACTACATTGAACCTGTCACCATGTGTAAAATAGGAGAAAAAGGCCTCCGCAGCTTGCGCTGCGGAGGCCTTACCCCAAATGAGTCAACAAACCAGGCTACCCAACCTGTTGCGGACGAGACGGAAAAGCCGGTTCAGTGCCAAGTATTGTGCATGCTTGAGAATTAGGCGCGAGGTGCTCGTAGGAGGGCCGATCGCCACAATTGAGAGGCACAGGGCTTAGTCAAGATGCCGGTGGCGTGCGAAGTCCACGCATCCACTGCGCGCGGGTCACGCTCACCCGGTCCATTAGGGGGCTATTCGTATCTCAGGGCTTGTATCGGCTCCAGGCGGGCAGCCTTGATGGCCGGCAAAAATCCGGCAAAAACCCCTACGGATCCGCTGAAGGCGACCGCTATGGCTTGAGCTTCCCAGGTAATGATGGGGGTGTTTCCAGTCGGCGCGATGAAGGACAGGAGGTCCACGATGAGCAGCGATGCTGCAAGCCCCGCAACCGCCCCCAAGAGCGACAACACCACGCTCTCGACGATGATCTGAACGAAAACATCCACCCCGGTGGCACCCAACGCTTTGCACGTACCGATCTCACGGACCCGCTCGTTGATGCTCGCCAACATGATGTTCATGATGCCAATGCCTCCCACCAAAAGACTGATTCCAGCAATGATTCCTCCGCTGAGACGGGCGTTCTTGATCTGCTTGTTGATATTGTCCACCTGACTCTCCTGAGTCTGGAAGGTGAAGTCTTCAATGCCGCGATGGGTGACCAAAAGGACGTTCTTGGCCTGCTGAAGGGCCAACTCCATTTGTTCCATGGACTTCACTTTGAGATCAATGTCGCTGAGACGAGGGTCGGGAATTCCGTCGAGATCCCCGGCCATACGGAAGCGAACCCACGCCGTATTGAGCGGGATATACAGGGTGTTGTTCTTTCGCCAGAAGGCCCAACCGCCCTTTCTACCCCACCCTCGAGATTTCTTGGTCTCAACCCCATTCGTGGAGGCCTTGGCCTGCTTGCGCAGGGCGCGAGCCTTGAGGTCTTGCTCGCTGGCATAGTGCTGGAACATCCCAACAATGACGAAGGGTTGCCCGTTGATCTGAATTGTTTCACCGAGTGGTATGATCTCTCGCCCCACCTCGTCCGGATCGCCAAACAATGAGTCCCGTATCCCCGTTCCGATAACGCAAACCGCATGCGCCTTCTCTTCATCCAACGCATTGAAGAACCGGCCGTGCTCCACAGTATGGAGATTCATCTCCAACACCTCCGGCCAGACTCCCACACACTCCTCCGGGCTGGCGCGCTTGTCTCCGCGGGAAACCATGACATCCGGCACGGCCATCTCCGGTGAAATCACGCGCAATAGCGGGGCCCCTTGTTTCAGAGCCACCACATCCACCAACGTCCTGCCCGGCGCTTGGTCGGCCAGATGCTCTTGGTAGGCCGGCACCGCTTGCCTCTGGAGGAGCACCTTGTCAGCACCACCCATGGCAATCATGGATTCCCGCATACCGTTCTCCATGCCTTTGATGATGGCGCTCATGCCCACCAACGAGGCGACTCCCAGCACCACTCCAAACAAGGTGAGCAAAGACCGGAACTTGTGGGCCCAAACTTCTTTGAGGCCGATCAGGATGGCATTGAAAAGGTTCATCAGTCGTAACGAAGGGACTGGATGACATCCATCCGGGCCGCTTTAACCGCCGGGAAAATACCAGCCAAAAGCCCCACGACCACGGCAAACCCAAACGATAAGGCCATTGCACCGGTGGTAATGACCGGATCATTGCCGGTGGGTGCCACCCAAGTGATGCCCAGCACCACAAATCGGGAAAACGCCAATCCCAGAACTCCGCCGACTACAGCAATGACCGTACTCTCTACCAAGATCTGAACGAAGATATCCAGCCCGCCGGCACCCACGGCCTTGCGGATGCCGATCTCCCGGATGCGCTCAGAAATGCTAGCCAGCATGATGTTCATGATGCCTATGCCACCGACAAACAGGCTGATGCCAGCAATGAGCCCACCACTCATGCGCGCGTTTTTGACAAAGCGGTCAATGTCCGCGCTCCAGTCCTCGAAGGTGCGGAAGGCGAAGTCTTCGATGCCCCGGTGGTTCACCATCATGATGTTGCGGATCTTGGCCAGCGTTTGCTCGATCTGTGAGAAGTCACGGACCTTCAATTCGATGTTGCTCAGGCGGGGCTCAGGCGGAGCATTAGACAACCCAGACTGGAAGCGATGCCACATCGTGTTGAGAGGCATATAGACGGTATTGTTCTTGATCCAGAAAGCGAAGTTGCCACTGCGCCCCTGCCCCCGCGCCGGCCCCTTGGGCGGAACCTTACCCTCCGATTTGAGCCGCTGAAGCTCGATCTCGCGCTCCAACCGCTGCTTGCGGTCTTGCTCCCCCTCGTAGCGCTTGAACATCCCGATGATGGTGAAGGGCTGCCCGTTGATGGTCATGGTGCGACCCAACGGAATCACCTCGGAGCCCGTTTCTTCGGGCCTGCCGAAAAGCTCATCCCGGATGCCGGTACCAATGACGCACACCGGTCGAGCCTCCGATGCGTCGATGTCATTGAACATCCGACCATGCTCCACTTCGTGCTCCATGATCTTCACCTTTTCCGGCACAACGCCACCGGTCATGAAGGTTCGATGAAACTTGCCGTTGGCCTGCAGCGTTGGGTCCATGTCCAAACGCATCTCGGGGGCGATGATTTCGATGTCTGGAACTCCCGCCTTGAGAGCCTCGACATCGGCCATCGTCATTCCACGAGCCAAATCCCGGAGATGCCGCTGTTCGACCGGGACGCGCTGGGCCTCCATGCGCACCTTCTGAAGGCCACCGATCGCCAGCATCGCTTCCCGCTGACCATTCTCCATGCCTTGCACCATGGCACTCATCGCCACCAAGGACGATACCCCGAGCACAATCCCTAGCATGGTCAGTGCACTGCGGAACTTGTGCGCCCAAATCTCCTTGAGCCCCACCACCACGGCATTACCGAGGCTTGTCTTGCCAACCGGAAGATCCTGCAAGGACAAGTCTGTCGACGGAATGCGAGGCAACTCCAGGCTCATTGAGCCTGCCCTCCGGTCGTCACTTTGGAAACCCGGTCCAGACCCGCCAACTTGGCGTCGACCTGATGCGCGATCTTGCCGTTGCGGATTTCGATCCGCCGTGGAGTCACCGCAGCGATCTCCGGATTGTGAGTCACCAAGATCACGGTCCGACCCTCGGCCGCCAAACGCCGAAACAACGCCAAGATCAGCTCCCCCGTGTGTGTGTCGAGGTTTCCGGTGGGCTCATCGGCCAAGATGATCTTGGGATTGTTGACCAGCGCCCGAGCGATGGCCACACGCTGTTGCTGACCGCCAGAAAGCTGATTGGGCCTGTTTTTGAGGCGATGGCTCAATTCGACCATTTCCAAGGCCTTTTCGGCGCGCTCTCGCCGATCACGACTTCCGATGCCCGCATAGATCATGGGCAATTCAACATTCTGCAGCACGTTGAGCTTGGGCAGCAGGTTGAAGAACTGGAACACGAAGCCGATGGTGCGATTGCGCACCCGGGCCAACTCGCGGGCGGAAGCCTGGGCGATATCCGTACCGGCCAACACCACGTTGCCCCGCGTCGGTGAATCCAGACAGCCCAAGATGTGCATCAAGGTGGACTTGCCGCTGCCGGAAGGGCCAATGATGGACACAAACTCTCCCTGATCCAGATCGAGGGATACATCGTCCAAAGCCCGGATCTCCTCTCCACCCAGATGGTAGATCTTGGAGACGTTGCGAAGTTCAAGCAGCGCCATGTTCAGGGTCGATCTCAGCGTTGGGCCGTGGATGCTTTGGTGGCCACTTTGACACTGTTGGTGGCGCCGCCCGTTCCCATCTCCTTGGTTCGATCCTCCAAAGAAACCACCTCGCCCGCCTGAAGACCCGAAGTGACCTCGGCGAAGAAGTAATCGCTCACGCCGATCTTGATGGTGCGCCGTTCCCACGTCTCATCCTTGCGAACCCAGATGTGGCGCTCGATTTCACGAGTCGCTGGGTTGGTCTCCGTGAAGACCGCAGCCAGAGGTGCCGCCACCACATTGTCGGCGCTGGCCACAGGGATGGAAATGTTGGCGCTCATCCCAGGCCGAATTTGGCTGTCCACATCCTTCAAGAGGATGCGCGCGGCAAAGCCACGGATGTTGTTCTTCAAGGTCGATTGGGGGGCGATACGCTCCACCTTGCCAACCACCTTAAGGCCAGAAACCGCCTCCACGCTAACTTCCACCTGCTGGTCCACGTGCAACCGAGTCACATCCGCCTGATTGATGTGCGCGTTGACGATCAGGTCGTTGAGATTGGCGATGGTGAGCACCTCGGTGCCCGCATTGAAGCCGCCCGATCCCGAAACTGCCTGCCCTACCGAGA
>CANHYD010000241.1 GCA_947464705.1 Verrucomicrobiota bacterium
AGGCGAGTGTCGTCCATGCTCACGCGTAGGACCAGAGGTGTTGGTTTGCCCTGGGCTGTGTCTTGCGGACGTTGTCATCAATCTGCCATCGCAAACCGAGGAGTCTTCAAAAACCCCAACAAAAGATGGTGGAGGCGGCGGGAATTGAACCCGCGTCCTAAGCCATTCAACCCGAAACGACTACATGCTTAGTCAGCCATTTATTCTCGGAAATGTCGTGACCGGCTGACGTAGACCGACATTTCCCAGCCCTCATGAAGTTTCTCGACCCCCGACGCGCGGACTCCGCCGGAGATCATGCCTGCTGATAGCGTTTCGTCCCCGTAGCAGGTGTTCAGGGCGAAACGTCGAGCCGATTAGGCCGCGAGAGCCAACTCTTCGTTAGCAGTTATGTTTTTGATTCGATGTTTTACGAGGCCAACGAATCATCCTCGGCATGCCATCCCGGGCAGGATCACCTAGTCGAAACCGGTACGCCCCCCCATGAACTGACCCGCGACAGTTCGCTGACCGGCTGCCTCCTGTCAAATACGACTTGGGTTTCATTGCGCAGGTCGCAGCGTGCGGGGTGCAGAGCCTGGCCCTGGAGTGCTCTCTGGAGTGCTCGGAGTTTGGCGTCCCGTGGAAAAGGGGGGAAGGGAACGGGGCGTCTCTGAGGCGGCCTGACGTCCCGGTGGCATTCAAAGTCTGATTTCACGGTTGCCCCAGCCTCCGGCAGACGAATAAATGGAGGCGTGAATTCCCCAGTGTTGAGAGCGGCCGCGGCTGTCTGGGTCGCGTGGGCACTCTGCGGATGTCAGGCGGTCCGACGCCCAAGCCTCGGCAATGGCTTTTCGGTGGTGGAGACCAATGGGGTCCTCCGTGTTTCCCACGGATCGACGCTGGTGTCCGAATACCATTATGCGGATGTCTCCCGCCCGTTCCTCTATCCGCTGCTCGGGCCCGATGGCGTGCACATGACGCGGCGTTGGCCTCAGGAAGACGTCGGAGGCGAGGAGAAGGATCACCCCCACCATCACGCGCTGTGGTGGTCGCATGGGGCTGCCAATGGCGCTGATTTTTGGAGCGAGGTGGCCGGGGCCGGGAAGACGGTCCACCAGTCCTTCACCCAGCGTGGCGTCGAGGGCTCGGGCGCGGCTGAGAAAGCTGTGGTCGCCTCGCGCAATCGCTGGATTGCCCAGGGCGGGAAGGTGGTCGCAGAAGACGAGCGTCGGATGGTGTTCCATGCGCCGACGGCCGATGTGCGGCAGGTGGACTTCGAAATCACCGTGCGTCCGGTGGGCGGTCCGTTGGTCCTGGGAGACACCAAGGAGGGAACCTTTGCCATCCGCTTGGCCGAGACCCTGCGCCTGAAACGCGCGGACAAGTCCAAGGGCGGGACGATTCTCAATTCACGGGGCCAGAAAGATGGCGACACCTGGGGCAAGCGAGCCGAGTGGTGCGATTATTCGGGGCCGGTCGCCGGGCCTCACGGAATGGCCACCTACGGCGTCACGATCTTCGACCATCCCGCGAACCCACGGCACCCCACCTGGTGGCATGTGCGCGATTACGGTCTGTTTGCGGCCAATCCCTTCGGAATTCACGACTTTGAAAAGAAGCCCCCGGGAACCGGGAACCTCACCGTCGAGCCCGGTCAGAGCCTGACCTTCCGATACCGGGTCCTCCTCCATCGCGGTGATTCTCAGGCGGTTCCGTTGGAGGCGTTGTACCGCTCGTACGCGGCCGAGAAAGGCCGGAAGTGATGCGCCTTCAGCCTCCGATCCGGGTCGCGGGTGGGTTGGCCTTGATGGGCCTCTTTTTGGCCGGTTGCAGCGCACCAGAAATCCTCAATCTGGGTGGGCGCACGGCGCTGGCCACCGGATCTCTGTATCGTCAGGCCGAGTCGATCGTGATGGCCCGCGATCGCGAGACGGCCCCGCAGTGCAAGACCCGGATGGTGATGGGGACGCGCTTGCTGGAGGCGCCCGAGGCCATCGCTGATCCTCGCGGAGGGAGTGAGTCGGTTTCATTTTCAGGATCCGGGACCCCCTCTTCCTACGTCATTCCGTCGGAACGGCGTTATTCCCAATTTGTCGAGCGATGGGTTCTCCAACGCTGCGACGCCGAAGTCGTCTATCGGGTGACTTTCACCCCGAGTGCCTCGGGCACCGATGTCTCTGCCGAACTGGAAACCACACCTCCCTCACCATGAATCGTCGCCAATTCCTCGCCAGCACCTCGCTGGCCGCCGGTGCTGTTGTCACCGGTTGCACCACCACCACTCCAGCCGTCCGCTTTACGCCCAAATCGCGGGTCATTGGCGCCAATGACGACATCCGTGTCGCCGTGGTGGGCTTCAATTCGCGGGGCAACGACCACATCGCTGGCTTCAGGAAGCTCAAGGGAGTGCGCCTGGTGGCCTTGTGCGACGTCGACTCCAAGGTGCTCGAGAAGGGGCGCGCCGACCTCGCCAAGGACGGCATCCAGGTCGAGACCTACACTGACGTGCGCAAGTTGCTGGAAAGCGGCGAGATCGACGCCGTGTCCACGGCCACGCCCAACCACTGGCACGCGCTCCTGGCTACCTGGGCCTGTCAGGCGGGCAAGGATGTGTATGTCGAGAAGCCCGTCTCCCACAACGTGTGGGAAGGTCGTCAGATTGTCGCGGCGGCTCGCAAGTATGGGCGCATCGTGCAGACCGGCACCCAGTGCCGCTCGAACCCGGGCCTTCGCGAGGCCATCGCTTGGCTCCACGAAGGCAATCTGGGGCAGATCCAGGTGGCTCGCGGACTTTGCTACAAGCCTCGCCAGAGCATCGGGAATGTGACGGCGCCGACTCAGGTGGCCGATCACATCAACTACGACTTGTGGTGCGGCCCGTCGCCCCTGAAACCCTTGATGCGATCCAAGCTCCATTACGATTGGCACTGGCAGTTCATCACTGGCAACGGCGATCTGGGCAATCAGGGTATCCACCAGATGGACATCGCTCGTTGGGCTCTGGGCGCGAATACCCTGAGTCCGAAGGTGTTCAGCGTGGGGGGGCGCCTGGGGTATCAGGACAATGGCGACACCCCCAATTCCCAGTTCGTCTACCATCAGTACGAGAAGGCCTCCTTGATCTTCGAGGTTCGGGGATTGCCCAAGTCGAAGGAGTATCAGGATGCCCGCTGGACCAAGAGCATGCCCGAGTACCGTGGCGCTCAGGTCGGGGTGGTCATCCACTGCGAGAATGGCTACATGGTCATTCCCTCCTACGACAGCGCCAAGGCCTTCGACAAGAATGGCCGCGAGATCAAGGCCTGGAAGCAGAGCGCCGATCATTACGCCAATTTCGTGTCCGCGGTCCGCAGCCGGCGTTCCTCGGACTTGAATGCCGAGATCCTGGAGGGCCATCTGAGCAGCGCCCTGTGTCACACGGGCAACATCAGCTACCAGCTGGGCAAAAAGCTCACGCCGGAGGCCATTCGCGAGCGGTTGCAAGACAGCCCGGACGCCGCGGAGTCCTTCTCCCGGTTGTCCGAGCACCTCATCGCCAACGGCATCAATCTGGAGGCTCAGCCCCTAGTCTTGGGTGAGACGCTCCGCATGGATGTGAAGACCGAGAAGTTTATCCGCAACGATCGCGCCAACCAGTTGCTCACCCGCGAATACCGCAAGGGATTCGAAGTGCCCTCGCGCGTTTGATTGGTCTGCGTGCCCCGGCCGGTTCCGCGGTCTTGGGCGGTCTTGGGCGGGCAGGGGAGAATCCACCAACAGAACAGGCCCCGCCGAGTCGTGCGCTCGGCGGGGCCTGAATCTTTAGTTCGTTGTGCCCGGGGCCGTGGGACCCCGTCAGGCCTCCAGATAGAACCGGGCGCAGTTTCCGCCCCAGAAGGCATCGGCGTGCTCAGGCCCGAGGTGGCGCACGTAATTCCGTGCGAGGCCTTCGATTTGTTCGTAGCTGCCGCCGAGCAGGCACACCGGCCAGTCGCTTCCGAACATCAAGCGTTCGGGCCGGAACGCTTCGAACACCACGTCGAGGTACGGGCGAAAATCGCCGAATTGCCATTTCTGGGGATCGGCCTCGGTCACCATGCCTGAGACCTTGCAGCAGACATTCGGATGCTGGGCGAGTTCGCGAATTTGGGAGGCCCATGGTTCGAGGAGCCCTTGGCGGATGAGTGGTTTGGCGATGTGGTCCAGCACAAAGGGCTGCTCGGGGAATCGCGCCACCAGTTCCAAGGCAGCCGGCAGTTGCTTGGGGTAGATGAGGATGTCGTAGGTGAGCCCAAATTGGCGGAGGGCTCCGATGCCTTGGAGCACTGAAGAACGGACGAGGAAGCGCTCGTCAGGCTCGTCCTGTGCGACATGGCGGACTCCGACAAACCGGGGATGCGCCGCCAGCGGGGCGAGGCTTTCCTCGACCCGATCCGACTGGAGATCCACCCAGCCGACGACCCCTTTCACGCGCGGGTCGGCATCGGCCAAGCCGAGCAGCCACCACGATTCGGCCAATGACTGACGGGCTTGGACAGCAATGGATCCGTCGAACCCCAGGGAGCGGTGCAGGCGTTCCAAGTCCGCCGGCAGCCAGTCGCGCTGAAGGGCCGATCCG
>CANHYD010000242.1 GCA_947464705.1 Verrucomicrobiota bacterium
GATCTGGTCTCCCTCGATGGCGTGGAGTTCCACAGCCTCCAGGCCCCAGTCCGGCCCGAGCACCAGGCGATCGTGGCCCAATGGCCGCGATGGGTGGATGCGACTTCCGGAATGATCAATTTCAGGGCGACGGCCGAATACCTGGAAGCGTTGGATTTGGTCATCGCGGTGGATACTGCCGTGGCTCATCTCGCCGGGGCTTTGGGCAAGCCGGTTTGGTTGTTGGTGCAGGATTCGCCGGACTGGCGGTGGCTGTTGAACCGGGCCGATTCGCCCTGGTATCCGACGCTGCGAGTGTTTCGGCAAAGCCATCGCGGCGATTGGCGCCCTGTGTTCGAACAGGTGGTCGCGGAGTTGCGCCAGTTGGTAATTTCTCTCCCTCTGTCGAAGGATTCCCAGACCGGCCAATGATCACTCATTCATCCCGTCACGGACGTGGAATCGGCAATCAGTCGGTGAATGATTGAAAACGGGCAATCTGGGGTCGTGCTGACGACTATCTGAGCGAACGCCGGATGTTTTCCGTGTGCTGGCCAGACAGCTCAAGGGGATTAAAAGGCAGTGGAAGCTTCCGGGAATCTTGATGCAACCCTCAGGCCTGCTTCAGAAAATCCTGATAGGCTCCGCGGATGCCTTCTTCGAGGGGGATCTTCGGCGACCAGCCCAGGGAGTTCAGGCGGGTGCTGTCCATCAGCTTGCGGGGCGTGCCGTCGGGTTGGGTGGCATTCCAGTGGATGCTTCCCGGGTACCCGAGTAGGCGGGCCACCGTCTCGGCCAACTCGCGGATGGTGAGTTCTTGGCCGGATCCCACGTTGATGAACTCTTCGGCCGAGTAGTTTTCCATGAGGAAGACCAGGGCATCGCCCAGGTCGTCGGAGTGCAAAAATTCGCGGAGGGGGGCGCCGGTGCCCCAGCAGGTGACGGACGGTGCGCCCGCGACCTTGGCTTCATGGAAACGCCGGATGAGTGCCGGCAGTACGTGCGACCCCAGTGGGTCGTAGTTGTCGCCGGGGCCGTACAGGTTGGTGGGCATCGCCGAGACGAAATCACACCCGTACTGGCGACGGTAGGCTTGGCAGAGCTTGATGCCGGCGATCTTGGCGATGGCATACCATTGGTTGGTGGGTTCCAACGGGCCGCTCAAAAGGTACTCCTCCTTCAGGGGCTGGGGCGCCAAGCGCGGATAAATGCAGGAACTGCCGAGAAAAAGCAGCTTTCGGACGCCGTGCCGTCGGGACGCGTCGATGACGTGGTTTTGGATGGCCAGGTTCTTGAAGAGAAACTCGCCCGGGAAATCGTTGTTGGCCTTGATGCCGCCGACCTTGGCGGCCGCCAGAAAGACGTATTCTGGCCGGACGCTGTCAAAGAAGTCGTCGACCGCCCGGGAGTCGCACAGGTCCAACTCACGGGAGCGCTTGCCGATGAGGTTCCGATATCCCCGCCGTTCCAGACAGCGCCAGATGGCGCTTCCGGCCAGGCCGTGGTGGCCGGCGACATAGATCTTTGAATCAAGGGTCAGGGACATGTGACGGGTGAAATCCATCCGCCAAAACCGAGCGGCGGTGACTTCTTCCGATCAAAATGCCCGATAGGACGAGCCGCTGGCAACGTTTGAGCTGCTTCAAGTTCCTTCAGTGATCTCCACTCAACCCTGGCCCGCAATCTGCCGATCCCTTCAGGGAATGGCCTCCCCTGCGCACTTGGCTCCATCTCGGGCCCGCGTTTTGTCTTCCATCGTCGTCACGCTGGTGCTGTTCGGTGTGGCCGTCTTGGGCACCGGCCTCTGGATTCGAACGCAGACACGGCCACCCAAGAACCCTCTGTTCTTGACCGCCCGCCATCAAATTCCGGGTCATCAATTTCAGCCGGTCCCCTTGGGCGAGATGGTTGCTGACACCCTGGCCACCACCAATCTCTTCAATGGGCATTTCTATGATAGCCATTCCAACCGGGTCTCGGTGTTCGAGGCCCAGTGGTCGGCGGGGCAGGGCAACGGGGGCAACCTCTTCGGGCACACGCCCGAAATTTGCTGGGCTGGCCAAGGGTTCCGGACCATCCGCATGGGCGAGCCTTCTCAAGTGTTTCTGAGCTTGGCGGGTCGGCGGATTCCTTTCCAATGCCGTGTCCTCCGGCATCCAGAACTTCCCACGCCCGAGATCACTCTCTGGGCGGCCTGCCTCGATGGCCGTTGGGATGACATTTTATTCGGCCCTCCGCCCAACCTGAATGATGAAGCCGCCACCGTGGGCACCTACCTCCAGGAGGTGGGGCGGACTTTCACCACGCGGTGGGCGTCGATTCGGCGACTCGTTCAGAATCCGTTCACCATCGGGGCCCGGAAGCAATTCATCCGGTTCTCCATCCCTCTTCACACCGGGTGGGAGCCGGCCCTGGTCGAGCTGGAGCACTTCGCTGAGCTGTGGCTGGATCCACGTGCGCCGCAACAGGGGCTGAGCACTTGGAGCCGGTGAGGCGGCCGATGGCGTGGTTTCCACTGAAGGCCCCAAATTCGTTAAGAGCCTTTCTGAAACTGGGGGGCTGTTTGGGAGGGAAGGGTTCGTGGGGATAGAGCCTTCTCTTGATTTTTTGGACCGGCCTCTTTGGAGTCGTGTTCCATGAGAGCCAGTGGGTTGGGAATGGTTGTTGTAGCTGCCGTGATGGTGGGTTGTGGGCGCTCTGATCCTGCCGAGGGACCCGCCCAGGCCGGCCCGCCTGCCTCCAATCCCTTGTCGGCTCCGGTGGATTACCTGGGAGCCACTGCTGCGGGGAAGAAAGCAGCCGAAAAGACCGTTAACCTGGCTCCGGTGCTGTCGGCGTTGCAGCAGTTTCATGTCGCCGAAGATCGTTACCCGGCCCAATTGCAGGAGTTGGTGCAGGCAGGATTTCTGGCACGGGTGCCCGAGGCACCTCCCGGACAATTTCTGCGCTATGATCCCACCGATGGGGCGGTGCGGTGGGTGGCTCGGCCTGCTCGATAAGGTTGAATGAGGGCTCAAACCAAGCGCTCCGACTTTGGAGCCCGGATTTGACCCGATGGCGGTCAACCGATGGGCGTTGGCCCCTGTCATCCCCTTCGGACGACGGACCCGTGATCCTCAGGACAGGATCTTCAAGGAGCTTCGAGATCGACGAACACCGG
The DNA here is from genome assembly GCA_947464705.1 of Verrucomicrobiota bacterium. Taxonomy (GTDB): domain Bacteria; phylum Verrucomicrobiota; class Verrucomicrobiia; order Limisphaerales; family UBA9464; genus SXXZ01. Next base: position 3,140 of record CANHYD010000242.1, read on the forward strand.
ACGGTTGGAGCGAGTGCCCGCGATGCGTTTGAGGTCGCTGGAGACGGCGGCAAACATCACCCGATTGGTGTGCCCCTTGAAGCTGCCAGCGATGGAGGTGGCTCCGTCCGCAATGCGAACCCGATGCATGTTCTCGGCCGAAAACTCGATGACCAGCAGTTGGTCTTCGTCACGGTTCATCACGGCCACATGCAACGAGCGCCGCAATTGGAGGGGCTGTTCCCGCGAGACCGATCCGGTTTTCAGGTCATACCAGGTGTTGCGGTCTCCGGAGAGTGCGAGCACGGCGCCGGACTTGGCGGAGACCACCAGGTGGCTCGGGTTCATGCCGGGGATAGGGGACATGAAGTTGGTGGCGCCATTGGAGGCGTTCCAGGACATGAGTCGTTCATCGGCGATCCGCGCCGAGTGGAATCCACGGACCTCCTCCCACACGATTTTTCGGGTGTAGGCTAGGAGTGTCTGGCCATCCGGGGTGAAGGCCAAGGTGCCGACGCCGCATTGGGGCAAGGTCCAGAGCACCTGGCCCGTGGTGAGGTCCCACACCATGAGCGTGGCGGCTTCGGAAGTCTGGCTGATGCCCACGGGTTTGACCACGGCACCGGCCGCGGCCAAGCGTTTGCCATCCGGCGAAAGGGCGCAGACCAACTGGGAACCGAGTGTCGAGGAGGCGATGAGCGGTTCTTGTAGGCGGAGGGTATGGCGCAGGGAGCGATCCGGAATGGACCAAACTTTCAGCAGCCCGGAGGTGCCGCTGCCGCTGACCAGGATCTTGCTGTCGTCGGAGAACTGCATCCAGTTGACGGTGGCCGCGTGGTCGCCAAGGACCGATTCACGGTGGCCATCCTGGGTGCGCCACAAGACCACCGATCCGCCCGAAGGAGGTTGGTTGGTGTTGGCGGCATCGCGTCGTGCCTGGGAACCACCGGCGATCCATTGGCCGTCGGGGGACTGGGCGTAGGAGAAGAAGATCGTGTCGTTGGTGTGGGTCTCCAGAGGGGTGAACTTCGCGGCCAAGGCCGACCCGCTCAGTAGGAGTCCCAACCCGACGAACTGCCACAGACGCATCATGGTGCTGACGGTAGGACTCCGCCCGGCGGTTCGGCCAATCGAAAGATGCGCGTTGTCTGAGGAAACGTGTCGAAACGAAAAGGCCCGGAAATCGAGGATTCGATCTCCGGGCCTAAAGAGCATGGGCTGTTTTGTGTCCGAAACAGCCCGGCTGTTGGGTTCAGCGAGCCTTGGGCAGGGCGCTGCGGCCGGCGTACACGGCGTTCCGGCCGAGCATCTGCTCGATGCGGAGGAGTTGGTTGTACTTGGCGGTGCGGTCGGTGCGGCTGAGTGAGCCGGTCTTGATCTGGCCGCAGTTCGTGGCGACGGCGATGTCGGCGATGGTGCTGTCTTCGGTCTCGCCGGAACGATGGGACAGAACGGCC
>CANHYD010000243.1 GCA_947464705.1 Verrucomicrobiota bacterium
CTTCGTCTTGTCCACGCAGTCCCCGGACCCACTGGCCACTCGCCCCCTGTTGCTGGCCAGCGTCTGGGCTCTGGTCTTCCTGTCCCTGTTGTTGAATGCTGGCGCAGCGATTCTCCGATCCCGGGCCACCCCGGCAGCGCGGGATCCCCTTTGACACCGTGATCTCCGAGGCTCCCCTGAACCCTGTTTGCATCGAGATCCAGAGCCTGTCCCTCTGGTATGGAGCGACCCAGGCGCTGCGGTCGGTGTCGCTCATGGTCCCGGAGCGGCAGGTCACCGCGCTCATCGGGCCGAGTGGTTGCGGGAAGTCCTCGTTGTTGCGATGCCTCAACCGCATGAATGATCTCATTCCCGGGGCCCGTGTGAGCGGTGGCTGCCGTGTCGGCGGAGTGGATGTCCAGGATCCCCAGATGGACGTCACACAACTCCGGCGGCGGGTGGGGATGATTTTCCAGAAATCCAACCCTTTCCCGCAGTCGGTCTTCGACAACGTGGCTTTCGGTCTGCGGATCGGCGGGTGTTCGGGCTCCGAGCTGGAGGGGCGTGTCGCATCGGCGCTGCGGCGCGCAGCGCTGTGGGATGAAGTCCGGGACCGCCTCGACGAGAACGCTCTCCGGCTCTCAGGGGGACAGCAACAACGCCTGTGCATCGCTCGGGCGGTGGCCGTCGAACCGGAGGTGCTGCTCATGGATGAGCCGGCCAGTGCCCTGGATCCGGTTTCGGTCGGACGGATCGAAGATCTCATCCGCGAGCTACGGGAAGATTACACCATCCTCATGGTCACTCATCACATGCAGCAGGCCGCGCGCTTGTCCGACCAGACGGCCTTTCTCCATCAGGGTGAGCTGGTCGAGGTGGGCCGCACCGATCGGATTTTTTCCCAGCCCCGAGACCCTCGAACCGAAGATTATGTGACCGGTCGCTTCGCCTGAGAGTCGCTGGCCGAGGGGACTTGAGGTGAATGGTCAATTCCGGGGTTTCCAAAAGGGACTTCCCTCGGCCCAATAGTGGCCAGTGACACCGTTGGAGGCAGAGATCACACAGCTCAAGGACCAGTTGCTCCGCATGGCAGGGATGGCGGAGAACTTGGTCGTCCGCGCCGTCCGGGCCCTGGTGGATCGGGACGATGACTTGGCTCATAGTGTGACCGCCGGAGACGATCCGTTGGATGAGTTGGAGAAGGCCTTGGACGCCGCATCCATCGTGCTGCTGACCAAGGCTCCGTTGGCGGGCCAGTTGCGCCTGATCACCGTGGTGATCAAAATCACGGGAGATTTGGAGCGCATCGGCGATGAGTCCACCACCATTGCGCGACGCGCCCTGGAGTTGGGTCGCGAGCCGCAGCTCAAGCCCTATCAAGACATTCCGAAGATGTCCCAGATGGCCACCGAGATGTTGAGGGACGCTCTGGACGCCTTCGTGCATGGAGACACCGCCAAGGCCCGAGCTGTGATCCCGCGCGACAAGGCGGTCGATGCATTGAACCGGTCGCTGCACCGGGAGTTGACTCTGTTCATGACACAGGACCCTTCGACCATCGGTCGGTGTCTGCACCTCATGACCATTAGCAAAGCCCTCGAGAGGATCGCCGACCACGCCAAGAACATCGCCGAGGAGGCCGTGTACCTTTATGAGGCCCGGGACATCCGGCACGCCAGTGCTGCGGGCCCATCGCAAGGCTGAGGCGCAACGACGCTCGGGTATCCGTCGTGCTGGCTAGAGCTTGTTCACGCGTCGTTTCGCAAAGGAGTCCTGCATCGTTGACCCCGGGGATTCCTGTCCCTAGGCTGGCAAGGCTGTCATCGGAACGCGGGCCCTGACGTGACTTCAGTCGGGGCTTTTTGCTGTTCACGGTGGGCGTTTATCCATGGCAAACGTGATTCTCGTCGGCGCTCAATGGGGCGACGAAGGCAAAGGCAAGATCATCGACGTCCTGACCGAGCAATCGGAGGTGGTCGTCCGCACTCAGGGTGGCAACAACGCGGGCCACACGGTCTTCGTGGGCAAGGACAAGTACGTCTTGCACCTGATCCCCAGTGGGATCCTCCGCTCCAACAAGGTGTGCGTGATCGGCAATGGCGTGGTCATGGATCCCGTGGGTCTGGTCAAAGAGCTCGACGGTCTGGCCAAGCTGGGTGTTTCGGTGACGCCCGCCAATTTCCGCATTTCCGAGACGGCACACGTGGTGTTTCCGTGGCACCGCGAGCTCGATGGGGTCCGCGAGGCCCAGAAGGGGGACAACAAGATCGGCACCACCAAGCGCGGCATCGGCCCGACCTACGGCGACAAGGTCGCCCGAGTGGGATTCCGGGTGTTGGACTTGGTGAACCGGGAGCGATTCCCCGCCAAGCTGCGCGAGCGCTTGGACGAGAACAATGCGCTCATCCAGTCCCTCGGAGGCACGCCGCTCAATTACGATCAGGTCCTCGCCGAATACACGGCCGCGGCCGATCGGTTGCGCCCGTTCGTCACCAACACGGTGGTGTTTCTCCATGAGGTGACCCAACGCGCTGGCAACATCCTCTTCGAGGGTGCCCAAGGCACTTTCCTGGACATTGACCACGGCACCTATCCCTTCGTGACGTCGTCGAACACGACTTCGGGCGGCGCTTGCACCGGTTCCGGGGTTCCTCCGAACCGGATGGACAAGGTGATCGGCGTGCTCAAGGCCTACACCACACGCGTGGGTGGCGGACCCTTGCCGACCGAGAGCGCCGAGGTGAGCGATCTTTTGCACGGCATGGGGCGCGAGTTCGGTTCGACGACTGGCCGGGCCCGTCGTTGCGGATGGTTCGACGCCGTGGCCACCCGCCACGCCACCATGGTCAATGGCATCGATGAACTGGCCATCACCAACATCGACGGTTTGGATTCTCTCAAGACGCTGCAGGTCTGCGTGGCCTACCGGGCCGACGGTCAGACGTTGCGCCATTTCCCGGCTGACCACGAGGTGTTGGCCCGGTGCGAGCCGGTGTATGAGACCTTCCCCGGTTGGGAGACCTCGACCGAGGAAGTCACCCGTTGGGAAGATCTTCCGTTGAATTGTCGCAATTACCTGCTGGCCATTTCCCAGATGACGGGCGCTCGGTTGACCATCGCCAGCGTGGGTCCGGCCCGGGCGCAGACCATGTTCCTTTGAGGTGTGCCCGTGAGCGCCGAGCCCAAGCTGTCCGCGGCGGCACAGGCCAATTTGCCGACCCATGTGGCTGTCATCATGGACGGCAATGGGCGGTGGGCCAAGCAGCGTGGGTTGCCGCGGGTGGAAGGGCACCGCAATGGCGTGGAGTCGGTCCGGACCATTGTCCGGGCCGCCGGTGAGGTCGGCATCAAGTATCTGACGCTTTACGCGTTCTCGGTGGAGAACTGGAACCGTCCGAAGGATGAGGTGGATACGCTCATGAAGTATCTGGCCCGCTTCCTGAAGAACGAGATCGGCGAACTCAATCGCAACAATGTCCGACTCGAGGCCATTGGGCAGATTTGGCGTCTTCCGGAGGCCGTGCAGGAGCAGTTGGCCAAGACCCGGGCCGCCTTGGCCAAGAACAATGGTCTGACGTTGATTCTGGCTCTGAGCTACGGCGGGCGAACCGAGTTGATCGAGGCCACGCGAGCCATCGCCGAGAAGGTGAAAACGGGCGCTCTCGATCCGGCTGAAATCAATGAGCGTGTCATCTCCGAGCACCTGTACACCCGCCATTGGCCCGATCCAGACCTGATGATCCGCACCAGCGGCGAGATGCGTATTAGCAACTTCCTGCTGTGGCAGTTGAGCTATGCGGAGTTCGTGATCACCCAGACCTTGTGGCCGGAGTTCCGCAAAGCCCACCTCTGCGAGGCTTTGGAAGAATACGCCCGACGGCACCGCCGTTTCGGCAGCGTTTGAGGGGCATGGTTCGGTCTGTTCGGGTCGGCGAGACGAACCTTTCGAACACCTCCGACATCACGAAGATCACCGTCCGGGGCGATCTGGCCTGGGGCAGCGCAAGAGGAGCGGGCGGGCGTCCTGAGGGTTGGATTTGCGCGGGTATCCGTTGTTGTCGATGAGGAGCCAGACGTTGTCGGCATCCACGCTGAGCCCTTCGAAGAATCCGTACGGCAACAAGTGCTGATAGGCGTACTTGGGGTCCATTTCGATGGGGAAATAACTGAAGCAAAGCCTTACGGCGTGGGTGTGCGGGTTGATGCACAGCACCCGTCGGTGTTCACGGCAGAGGGCCCAGAGTTCGCCATCGAACCAGCACAGATCGGTGTAGTGGATGTCGTCGCCTGAGGCACCTGGGGGGCGGGGTTGGAAATCGCCCACCACTTGGAGTGTCTTGCGGTCGATCTCAAGGATGCGCCCGGTGTCTCGCTCATTGGCCACATAGAGAAATCGCTCGCCGACAGCGACGCCTTCAAAGGAAGCGTTCCGGTCGGTTTTGCTGAACCATCGGGATGCCGGAGACCAGTCGATGGGCAGACGTTGGAGCGGTTTTCCGGGGGCTGATTGCTTGAGGATCCAGCGCAGATGTTCTTCGCTGAGGTACAGGGCTCCGGTGTTGTCGATGCCGATCCCTTCGACATCCCAGGGCAAA
>CANHYD010000244.1 GCA_947464705.1 Verrucomicrobiota bacterium
GGAACGGCCCGCAGGAGGAAAAAACTCAACGTGGCCACGACCCAGACAAGGACGGGGATCAAGGCCAAGCGTGCCTGCCAGGATTTCATGGCCGGATCCTCCTCATGGAGAAGAACGGATGCTCATCCATCCGATTGGGCCAAATCCCGCCGATTTTTTGGGGATCGGCGGCGTAGAGTCCCACGTGGCTGTAAAGGCCAGTCACCGGCACGGCCTCCGTCACCAACAGGGTTTCGGCTTCCCGCAGGATCCCCAACCGCCGTTGGGGATCGACCTCCGCGGCCGCCGCCTGAAGCAGTCGATCGTAGCGAACCTCTTTCCATCCTGTCCGGTTGTTCCCGCTGTCGGAGAGGAAACAGTCGAGAAAGGTCATGGGGTCGTCGTAATCGCCCACCCAGGACCCACGGATGAAGTCGTAGTTCAGCGCAGACATTTCGGCGAGGTAGGTCTTCCACTCGAGCGGCCGCAATTCAACCCGGATGCCCAAGTGTTCCCGCAGCATGGCCTGGATTTCCACGCCGGTCTGCTCGTAGATCCTCGATCCGACATTGAAGGTGTATTCCACCACCGGAAACCCCCGCCCCTCCGGATACCCGGCCTCGGCCAGCAGGCGTCGGGCAGACACCGGATCCCAGGGAACCCCAGGGGGCGGTTGGTATCCCCCGGCGCCCGCGGGAGTCACCGCGGCACTGGGCCGCTCGCCCATTCGGGTGATGCGGGCGGTGATTCGGGACCGATCCAACGACATGGCCACGGCCCGACGAACCCGGGCATCGTGGAAGGGTTTGCGCGTGGTGTTGAAACGGATGAAGTCTTGTCCGAGGTAATCGAATCGATGGAAGTCGGGCCGCTGCGCCAGCTCAGGCCCCAGTTCTCCCGGGATGATCTTGCGGTCGGAAATGAGATCCACCTCGCCTTTCAGAAAGAGGTTGAGGGCGGTGGAGGGATTGTCTCCGCTCAAGATGTCGATGCGTTCGGCCGTCACCTGGGCGGCGTCCCAGTAGTGCGGATTGCGCGCCAAACGGAAGCGGTCGTTCACCCGCCAACCCAAGAGCCGATAAGGACCACTGCAAGGCAAGGGCTCGGCCCGGATCCATTGATCTCCCAAACGTTCCACCGCTCGGCGTGGGATGGGGAAAAACACCCGGGAAGCCGCTAGCTCCAAAAAGTAGGGCGTGGGATTCTCAAGGTAGACGCGGACCGTATGGGCATCGAGCGCCTCAGCTCCCAACCGGGATGTGTCTCGGAGTTCGCCATTCACGATGGGCCGCCCATTGCGGACGCAGAAGAACTGGCTGGCATAATCGGCCGCCGTAGCCGGAGTGACCGCGCGCCGCCACGACCACACCACCTCCTCGGCCTCTATCGGCTCACCGGTGGACCAGCGGGCGTCCGAGCGAAGGAAGAAGGTGTAGGTGAGTCCATCGGCAGAGATGTCCCAATGCGAGGCCAACCCGGGCATGGCCGTGCCGTTGGTCGGATTGAACCGAGTGAGCCCCTCGAACAGCGCCGAGGCGATGCGGCCATCGGCCTGCCCCGTGAGGATTTGCGGATCGATGGTCTCCGGTTCCGGGCCATTGTGCAGGACCAGGTCGGCCCGTTCCGACGGCGAGCAACCCGCAAAAAACCATGCGCCGGCAATCAAGGCTAGGCTCAGAGCCCAAGCAGCGCTCCAGGAGACCCTGGATCCAACCAGCCCGCCCCACCAACGCAGGCAACAAAAAGCCCCCGTCTTGCGAACGAGGGCGTTTCGTTGAACCAAACTGCGGATCACTTCGCGGCAGGGGCGGCAGGAGCAGCAGCCGAGTTGGTCGAAGTGATGAGAGCGTTCGCCGCCGGTGCAGCCGTCGATGCGGGAACTGCGGCCTCAGAGCGGCTCACCGCCTCGCGCACGGCCTTGGCCGCCGAACCCGAACTGTTCTTCATGTTGCCCAACCAAGCCAATAGGATGCACAGGCCCAGAAAAACGCCTCCAGTCCACTTGGTGATGGTGGTCAGCGCGCTGCCAGCGCCGGCACCCAGCAGGGTGTCCACCGCGCCAGAACCGAACGCCATGCCCATGCCCGCTTCTTTCTTCGGAAGCTGGATCAAAACCAGCAACCCCAGAAGGAGGCACACCACAACGAGGATGAAACTCAGAAGGCCAATCAGGATACCCATGATATTGAAAAGTTGGGGGAGAAGTTAACGTCGGAGAAAAGACTCAGATCGAGTTTTTGATGATTTCCACAAAACCCTTGGATTCCAGAGAAGCGCCACCCACCAGCGCGCCGTCAATGTCGGGCTGCTGGAGCAGTTCGCGGGCGTTGGAGCCCTTCACGCTGCCGCCGTACTGGATGCGGACGCGACGGGCGATGGCCTCACCGTGCATAGACACGAGCACCTTGCGGATGAACGCGTGGACCTCTTGGGCTTGGGCGCTGGTGGCCGTTTTGCCGGTGCCAATGGCCCAGACGGGCTCATAGGCGAGAACGGTCGATTCCACCTGCTCGGCCGTCAGACCGGCGAGGCTGCCGCGGACCTGGGTCTCAACGACCTTCTCGGTGATGCTGGCCTCGCGCTCGGCGAGGGTTTCGCCAACACAAACGATCGGAATCAGATTGTTCGCGTGGGCATTGGCGGCCTTCTTGGCGACCAGAGCATCGGATTCTTTCTGGAATTGACGACGCTCGCTGTGTCCCAGGATCACATAGCGCACCGACAGCTCCCGGAGCATGCCCGGGGCGATCTCACCGGTGAAGGCACCGTACCCAGAGTCGCTGAGGTTCTGAGCACCCAGACGGATGTTCGAACCCAAGACCAGCTTGGAAACGTCGGAAAGGGCCGTGAATGCGGGGCAAACCACCACATCCACTTCCTTCACCGCGGCCAACTCGCGGATCAGGTCGGTGACCAAGGCTACCGCCTCGGAGTTGGTCTTGTTGCTCTTCCAGTTACCGGCAACGATCAATTTGCGCTCTTTGTCCATGCGAAGCAGAACGGAGACATTAGCCACCGCCCTGTTGGCGTAAAGGGGGAAAAGCCTTCCTGGGTACACCTCTTCCATCCCGCCATCCCGCGCTCAATCGGCGTTCGGCTTGAAGCGGTCGGTGCTCCGGGCTCGTGAGATGGCCGCATCATAGGTGATGAGGCACTTCGAGTAGAGGTCGTAGAGGCAATTATCCATGAGCACCGAGCCATCCCGGGCACCCAACTGCATGATGGTGTAAAGCTGGTGCAATTGATTCTCGCGGATCACCGAACGGGCAGCGGGCGTCACCATCATGAGCTCATAAGCCAGCACCCGTCGGGTCCGGTCCACACACGGCAGAAGATCCTGGGCGATCACGCCCTGGAGCGAATTGGCCAACTGCAGCACGACTTGTTTCTGCGCATTGCCCTCAAAAATACCCACAACCCGCTCCAACGCATGCATCGCGCTGGGGGCATGGAGGGTTGCCAGAACCAAGTGACCGGTCTCAGCGGCGGTCAGGGCCGTCTGGATCGTCTCATGGTCCCGCATCTCGCCGATGCAAATGACGTCGGGATCCTGCCTCAGGGCGTGAATGAGCGCATGATTGAAAGAACGCACATCGGTCAGCACCTCTTGCTGGACCACGATGGCCCGTCGGTTTTCATGAACTCGTTCGATGGGATCCTCGATGGTGAGGATCTTGCACCGGCGCTCCCCGTTGATGAGGTCGATCATGTAATTCATGGTCGTGCTCTTGCCGGCTCCGGTGGGGCCGGTGATGAGGATCAACCCGTTGGTCTTGCGGGCCAACTCGTCGATGCGGGGTGGCAGGCCGAGTTCCTCGCGGGTCGGGAAGAGCTTGCCGCAGAACCGGCAGCTCAATTCGGTAACGCCGTTGCGCCGGTAGAACGTGACCCGGATCCGACCGGCCACCGCGTGCCGGATGGAAATGCATAACTCCCAGAGCCGATCCAGTTTCTCGCGCTGGAGGTCGGTCAGGAGCGATTGCGCCATGGCCTCGCATTCCTCAGGCCCCAGGGCGTCTTCGTCGGCCATGAGAATTTCGCCCGTGACCCGGAAGGCGGGCGGTACTCCGACGATGACGTGCAAGTCGGAGGCGCCCAACGACACGGCCTCAATGAGCAGTCGATCCATCCGGCGGTGAAGGACGTCGGTGACAGAGGAATTCATGATCTGAAAAAACGTCGAAAACCGCCGGCGCAACGCGCCAGAAACCCGGGGCGGTCGGAACGGCTCAGGCCGTCGCGGGCCGCCAGTGAGTCCGGCTGGATTTGCCAGGCTTGGGTGAAGGAAATCCGCGCCTCTTCGTGGAAACCGAGCAGGAGTTGGAGATCTCCAGCCAGGAGCCACGGTGAAATCTCGCCAGGAGCCAGACTGCAGGCGTCGCGGGCCGATTGCAGCGCCTTGGCGAACTGTCCGTGGAATTGCCGGATCCGCCCGGTCAACCACGGGCAGGTCCAGTCGGAGGATTGAACGCTGCGAGCGCGCTCGAAGCAGTGATCGGCCTGTTTTTCGCGGCGCGACAAGAACACATCTCCCCGAGCCAGCCAGACATAGGCCGAATCCCCCCGCTCCTCGATGCTGGCATCAGAA
>CANHYD010000245.1 GCA_947464705.1 Verrucomicrobiota bacterium
AGGGAGCCTGTCCCTTGAGAGGAGCCTGTCCCTTGAGAGGAGCCTGTCCCTTGAGAGGAGCCTGTCCCTTGGGGGCGTCTGGATGCAAAAAGGCCGACCCCTGTGAGGAGGTCGGCCTTGTCAGACCACAGACCGCGCGGGCGGTTGGGGATGGTTTAGAACTTCTTGCTCAACTCGAGGTAGTAGAAGCGGCCACGGAGATCGGCATACTGGCGATCCACATTGCTTTCGAACGAGGAGAAGAACACGGGAGGACGCTCGTCGAACACGTTGTTGATACCGAAGCTGAGGTTGGCCTCGACCTTCGGGATGGTGTAACGGGTGCGCAGGTCGATCGTGTTGTAATCGCGACCCGAACGGACGTCCGGGGCGTTGCCGTCGATCGTCTCGTAGTTCTGACCGCTCTGGTCTTCACGGTAGCCGGAGGTGTAGTTCCAGGCGATGGCGGCGTAGTAACGCTCGTACTCCCAGGCGACAGAGGCCGTGGCGCGATAATCGGGGAAGCCAATGTCCGACATGGCGGCACCGGAGGCCCAGAATCCACCGAGGTAGTCGATCGGAGCAGAGCCCGGGAAGTTCTCCATGTTCATGGACAACACCTTGGTGGCGTTGCCGGCCAGGAAGATCTTGCCGAAGGACGTCTCGATGTCCTGGGTCATCGACAAGTCGAGACCGTCGGTCGAGCGGGTACCGGTGTTGATCGGACCCACATTGCGGATCTGGTCGATGTCACCGGTCGTCGGGTCCACAGCCACCTGAGCGCCCAAGGGGTTGGCGGCACTCGAGTTCGCCGAAGCCCCGTAGGGATTCTTGGCGTTGCCAGCGCCGCCGTTGAGAGCCCACTGGTTGACGATGTACTGCTCGCTGGCGAACGGAATGCCCGTCTGCGAGATCTTGTAGTAATCGAGACCCACAGTGAATCCCTTGAGGAAGTTCGGAGAGAACTTCGCGCCGATCAGGTAATTGTCGGCCTCTTCGGGCTTCAAGTTGGGGTTGTTGACGGCCAGCACGCCATTCTGGGGCTGGGTGCGGATCTGGGTGATCGGGTTGTAGACCTCAGGAAAGTCCTGACCACCGGCCGGACGATAGATCGAGGCCAACGACGGGGCGATGAATCCCTGACCGTAGGAACCGCGAACGACCACCTGCTTCTCGATGGGCTGCCAGCGGAAGTTCACACGGGGCTTGGCTCCGCTATCTCCCACATCGGAGAACTGCTCATAACGAACCGCAGTGCCCACGGTGAACGAGTCCATTCCGGTGAACTTGAGGTCGTTGCCAAAGATCGGCACCTGAACCTCACCGTACACGGCGTCCGTCTGACGTCCGGCGGCCCATTTCACGGCCGTGTTGAACGGAGCCACCGAGCCATTCTGGAGAGCGAAATCCGGCGCGATATCGAGCGAATCGCGGCGCGTCTGGGCTCCCAAGGAAGCCTGGATGGCACCACCGGGCAGGTCGAACACCTCGCCCCGGACCAGTCCATCGAACTGCTGGGTGACGTAGGCATTCTCCTGGGTGGCAGAGCCCTTGAAACTGTTCAAGATATCCGCGGAGTTCACCGCAGAGGCCGCATTGATCGGCGTGTAGCCGAACGGATTGAAGGCGGACGATGCGGCACCGGAATTCAGAGCTGCCTGATACTTGTCGGTCAGCACACCACCAGTAATGACGGTGTCGTTCTGGGTGCGGTCATACAAGAAGGCCGTCTCCCAGTTCCAGGTCGATTCACCGATGCGACCACGAAGGCCGGCCACCGTGTGGATGCTCTGGTACAGGTCGTTGTAGATGCGGGGGCCATTCTCGACCGGGCGATAGGTGATGTTGAAGTTGTCGTTGGCGGGGCTACCGGGGAAAACCTGCTGCCACCAGTGGTTGCCCGAAGACATCGTGTACCCACCCAGAGGGCCCGGGGCCAGGGTGTACGACGACTTGTTGCTCATGTAGTACGCGTCCGCGAAGGCCTCGAGGTGCTCTCCGAAGAGTTGATGCGCCACCGAGGTGTCGAAGCCATAGCGGTCATGCGGACGGTACGCCGTCGTGTAGTAACCGTAGGGGAACCCGGCACCGGTTCCCGGCACCAGGCTCTCGTTGCCACCGTAGCGCAACTGGGCATCGGCCGGCAGCACGCCGCGCAAGGCCGCTTCAGCCGCTGTGCGGGCGGCCGTCACTTGGGAAGACGCCGTCGCCTTGGAGGTGTCGACATAGGCGCTGGGATCGAACTTGTTACCCGCCACCACGATGGGGAACTGGAGCCCGCCGACGGTCACCGATGCCGGCACCGGTCCGGTGAAGGTCGGAACCTGCGAGGCATTGGTCAGGCCTCGGGTGTTCGAGAAGGCCGGGGTCCAGCGCAGAGAAATGCCGTTGGCCACATTGATCGAGTCGCCCGAGGCGGTGGTCACCGCGTGGGTACCGTAGCTGCGCTTGTTGAAGAACAATCCCGGATTGGAAGTGCCCGAAACATTGCTGCCGGCGGGGAAACTGCGCTCCCGGTCGATGCTCAACAGGTCATTGGCCGAATTGTACTCGGCGGAGAAGAACGCCCGGGTCTTCTCGTTGGAGGTGCCGAAGTTGACCTGGAAACGACGCTGGGAGATGTCCTTGTCCATCGTGTTGCCGTAGAACGCGCGGAACTCGGTGCCCTGGAAGTTCTTCTTGAGCTTGATGTTCACCACGCCCGCGACGGCATCGGTACCGTAGATGGCACCCGCGCCGTCATTGAGCACTTCGATGCTCTCGATGGCCGCCTGAGGAATCATGTTCAGGTCGGAAGTCGAGGTACGACGACCATCCACCAACAGCAGGGTCGCATTGCCCGGGAGCCCGCGGAGACCCACGAACGACTGACCCGAACCGCCATTGCCGTATCCCTCGTTGAGGTTTCCGGTGCCGCCCATCTGGGGCAACTTGAGGCGAAACACATCGCTCAAGTTGGCGAACCCGCCATTGACCGGCGAGGCCATATCGATGGCTGTAACGGACAAGGAACCCTCTGCCTCGGCTCCGGAAAGCAACGATCCGGTGACGACCGTGGACTCGAGGGATTTGGTGACGGGTTCCGCGTTCTGGGCCCAAAGAGCGGGCACAGCGATCAACTGGGATCCGAGCCCGACGGTGATGGCACTACGAAGAACAGTGCCCCGAAACTGCCGATAGTTGTGGTACGACATAGGTTGTTTGGTCTGAAGCGCCCCCTTAATCAGAAATATTTGACAACGGGGAACCTTTCCGACGGAAAACCCGTAACGCAATCGACGCAAGCGATTTTGTTCAAGAATTCCATAAAAATGCCGAAGCACCTGGGGACGTCGAACATCCGCCAACAAATTCAGCCCGCAGGCCATCCACGGCCGTTGACAGTTTTCCAAGCAGCAACCTAGTGTGCCTCCAACAACTCTCTCTCATGTACCGAGTCGCCCTTATTCTTGCCGTACTGGCCGCCATCGGAAGCTTGGCGCTGAGCTTCACCGTCACTCAACCCAAGATCGAGGGTCTGGTTCAGGAGCGAAACGACCTCCAGACCAACCTCGCCGCCTCGGAGACCGCCAAGACCGAGGCCGAAAAGAAGGCCAAAGTCGCCACCGCCACGGCCGACAAGAAGAGTTCAGAATTGGCTGCCACTCAGAAAGAGTTGGAAACGGCCACGGCGACCGCAGCGACTCAGCAGGCACGCGCCGACAAGTACTTCGCCGATTACAACAAGACCCTGGCTGACAAAAACGCGGCCCAAGAGCAGCTGGCCCAGTGGAGTGGCACCGGCCTCAAGCCCGATCAAATCCTGGCCATGAAGGCCGAACTGAAGGCCTCCAAGGAGTTGACCGGTGTGCTGGCTGACGAAAAATCCATCTTGCAGCGCAACGTGGCCGCACTGAAGAACAAGCTTTCCAAGTACGAAGACGAGAACCGCGTTGTTGCCATGCCCGGCCTCAAGGGATCCGTCGTGGCCGTGGATCCGAAGTGGGAGTTCGTGGTTCTCAATGTGGGCTCTGATCAAGGCGCTTTGGAGGGTGGTTTGCTGATGGTCCGCCGCGGTGACAAACTGGTGGGCAAGGTCAAGATCGTCACGGTCGAAGCCAATCGCAGCGTCGCCAACGTCCTTCCGACCTGGAAGCAGGGGGATGTCGCGGTTGCCGCCGGTGATCAGGTGTTGTACTGATCCCCCCTATGAAATCACTGATTCAGCGTTGGAAATCAGGCGTCTTGGCTGGAGTGGTGCTGATGCTTCTGTCGGGCTGCAGAACCGAGGATGAACTCATTGGTCGCCCTTGGAACACTCCTAAGTCGTGGGAATCAGGCCTCCCCGCTGCCATGACCGAAGGTCGCTGACCGACGATCTGCTGAAACCGCTGGGGCTGTTGACCCATCGGGGACCCGAGGTTCATCAACCCCTCCGAGGCGTTCCCAAAGAATCGCAATCGTCTCATGGGCCACGGCCCCACCCGTTGTTGATTCTCGAATCACACCGTGTGAGTTGGCGGATGTTCAACCATCCACAACAGGCGGCCGGCGGAATTTGGCCGTTGCATGAAACCCGCGGCCTGATTCCGCCCGTGACC
>CANHYD010000246.1 GCA_947464705.1 Verrucomicrobiota bacterium
CACGGCCAAGCCGGCGGCACAGGCCATCACCACCGACTGCAAGGAGTACGCCGAACGCGGGCACCGCTTCAGCGTGGCGCAAATCGAGGAGGTGGGGTTCGAGCAGTTCAATGCGCGCAAGACGGAGGTGGCGGCGGCATTGGAGCAGTACCGGGCCAACCACGATTACTTGTTCTCGGCCCTGCTGGTGACCGATGTCGTGGTGCAGAATTCGTTGCTGCTGGTGGCCGGCGCCCCTGCCTTTCTCAAGACCATTGGCTATCCGGAACGCGAACCCGGGGTCTTCGAACTCAATGGCGTGGTGTCCCGCAAGAAGCAGTTGCTGCCCTTCCTGACCGATTGTGTGGCGCTGATGAGCTGAGACCGAGCGATGGACCCCGGAGGACTGTGACGGCGTCGCCAATTCTTTCGCACGATGAGGCGAGGAGTCCGGGGCAAACCGGCGACCGGTGGGAGGCCCGTAACGCGCGAACAACAACGCATCTTGCGGGAAAAGATACAGCCAGCGCGGCCGATCCAACTCAAATCGCTCAGGCCAGCGCCCGGTTAATAGACCGATGCGCCCCGAGGCATCCCAGAGTGGGCTTAGAGCCTGTCTGAAAATGGGGAGGGGTTCTGTTTGGGAGGGAAGGGTTCGATTGGCAAGGCGCGCGGAGGAAGCAGACCCGCAGCGGTCTGTGACCGACAAGCAACGCCGCCAGCGGGCCCTTCTCTACCAAACCCTCCGGGCGGTTGGTCTTTCAGGCTTGGACTGCGTTGGTTCGGGCGGAACAGACCGCAGGAGGTCTGCCCCGCCGCTCACCGCCTTGCCCAACCCAGAATTCCCCAGCCGCAGAACCCCTCCCCATTTTCAGACAGGCTCTTACTCCGTTTCGAGCATCGGTTTGAGTCGCTGCAGGAGTTGCGATCCGGACAGGCCCACCACCTGCACCTGCTTGTGGCGGCTGGTGGCTCCGCGAAGCAGCTGAACGGCACCGCGAGGCACATCGAGCACTTGCGCCAGAAATCGCACGACTTCGGCGTTGGCGGCCGAATCGACCGGGGGTGCGGTGATCTTCAGCTTCAAGGCGTCGGCCTGAACTCCGGCCACCGCATTGACCGACGACCTCGGGATGACTTTCAGTGTCAGAACAACTCCGACGGCCGTTTCCCGTAGGAACGCAGCGCCTGAACCGGAGGTACTCACAGGGGTAGTCTGAGAAAAAGCCGAGGAATCGCGCCTTGGAGAAAATACCCCAGACTCCAATACACGCCGGCTGCAGCCAGCGGTGTGAAATCTACCCGGCCCCACTTCAGGGGCAACCAGCCCAACCAGGCACTGAGGCGCCTGCCGGTGCCGTGGGCGTAATCCCAGAACGGCATGGATCCGAGGTACACATGGTCGAGGAGAAACCGCAGGAGGCACAGGCCGACCAGGGGCCATTTCAATATCGTGAGCCCACCCAGAGCCACCACCAGGGCCTGTTGCGCAGAATGGAATCCCGGAATCCGCGCCGGAGTCAGCCCGGCTGAGACCAATGTGGGTGAGACGGCCAACCACAAGAGCGCCATCGCTCCCAAGAACGGAATCAAGGCAAGCCCCCAAGGCCAGCGGCCCACCATGCCCAATTCGGCCCGGACTGAGCGGGTGATGGAATCGGGGTCGGCATCCGAGCGATGCAACGTCGCCAGCAGTGCCAGGCACAAGTAGGCCTGCAATACGAAGTGCGTCCAACTGAGGAAGGAGTGGGCCAGGATGCGACTCCACAAGTCACTGCGAAAGACCACGGTGACTGCCCCGATCGACCACGGCACGGCTTCGGCGAACTGCGACGAAAAGGTGTGATGCAGGAGAGCCCGCACCACGAGCAGCACGACCAAGGCCGGCAGGAACATCGGACTCCTCCGGGTGGTCCGGTTGGCGGGCCGGAGGTTGGACAGCAGGGTCAGAGCAGGCCGCGGCGAAACAGGCAATGAGCCGAATCCGCGCCAGGAAAGCCAGAGCAACAACCCGACAAGGTCGGTCATCCAGTCGAGCCAGTGCATCCGGGCAGAAAAAGGGCCGGCCCCGCGGACGATCCGCCCGGGGCCGGCCTGAAGTCATTACATCATCTTCAGCAACGTGTCGGCCATCTCGCTGGGAGTGGCCGCCACACCGATGCCGGCCGCGCGGAAGGCATCGAACTTGGCTTGGGCTGTGCCCTTGCCGCCGCTGACGATGGCGCCGGCGTGACCCATGCGGCGTCCCGGAGGCGCCGTTGCACCGGCGATGAAGCCGGCCACGGGCTTGGTGCCGTGGGCCTTGATCCACTCGGCGGCCTCCTCTTCAGCGGAACCACCGATCTCACCAATCATGATGATGCCATGGGTGTCCGGATCGGCCATGAACATCTGGACGACGTCGAGGTGGGAGGTGCCGTTGACGGGATCGCCTCCGATGCCGACGCAGGTGGATTGACCCACGCCTCGGCTGGTGAGCTGGAACACGGCCTCGTAGGTCAAGGTGCCGGAGCGGCTGACCACGCCGATATTGCCGCGCTTGTGAATGTAACCCGGGGCGATGCCGATGCGGCAGCCGCCGTGGGAGTCCTTGCCCTCACCCGGGGTCACGATGCCCGGGCAGTTGGGCCCGATGAGGCGGGTGGTCGAGCCCTGCATGGCCCGCTTCACCTTGATCATGTCGATGACGGGGATGCCTTCGGTGATGGCGACCACGAGGTCGAGGTGGGCATCGACGCCCTCGAGGATGGCGTCGGCCGCGAACGGGGGCGGCACGAAAACAGCGCTGGCAGTGGCCTTGGTCTCACGGACCGCCTCGGCGACGGTGTCGAAGATAGGCACTTTGACGCCGCGGTGTTCGAAGATCTGACCGCCCTTGCCAGGGGTGACACCGGCGACGACCTGCGTGCCGTAGTCGATGGAAAGCTGCGCGTGGCGGGCACCGAAGGCGCCCGTGATGCCCTGGACCAGAAGCCGGGTCTGCGGAGTGACGAGAATGGACATGCTATTGAGAAAGTAAGGGGTTCGTGTCGTTGCGGGTGGTCGTAGCTGGCATTAGGCGGCCACTGCAGCGACCACTTTCTTGGCGGCATCGGCCATGGTGTCCCCGCTGATGATAGTCAGGCCCGATGCGGCCAGCGTGGCCTTGCCGGCTGCCACGTTGTTGCCCTCCAGCCTCACCACCAGGGGCAGCTTCAGGCCGGTTTCGCGCACGGCTTCAACAATGCCGGTGGCGATCACGTTGCAGTCCATGATGCCGCCGAAGATGTTGACGAAGATGGCCTTCACGTTCGGATCACTCAGGATGATCTTGAAGGCCGCGGAAACCTGATCCTTCGAAGCCCCACCTCCCACGTCCAGGAAGTTGGCCGGCATGCCACCGAAGTGCTGGATGATGTCCATGGTGGACATGGCCAGACCGGCGCCGTTGACCAGACAGGCGATGCTGCCGTCGAGCTTGATGTAGTTGAGGGCGTACTTGCTGGCTTCGATCTCCAGGGGCGATTCCTCGGCGAGGTCGCGCATGGCCTGGATGTCGGCGTGCCGATAGAGCGCGTTGTCATCGAGACCAATCTTGGCATCGACGCAAATGATCGCTTCTTTGCCGGACGGGGTCTCGACCACGGCCAGGGGGTTGATTTCGACCATGGAGGCGTCGCTCTCCCACCAGGTCTTGTACACGCCCATGATGAGCTTCACGGCGCCGTTGAAGGCGTCGCCCTTGAGGCCGAGGCCGCTGGCGATCTTGCGGGCCTGGAAGGGCTGGATGCCCACGGCGGGATCCACCCACTCCTTGATGATCTTTTCGGGGGTGTGCGCTGCGACTTCTTCGATGTCCACGCCACCCTCGGTGCTGGCCATGATGAGAGGACGGCTGTTGGCGCGATCCAGCAGCACGGCCAGGTAGAACTCCTTGAGGATCTTCTCGGCGGCGGCCACGAGAATGGTCTGGACGACGCGGCCTTCGGGTCCGGTCTGAACCGTGACGAGGGTCTGGCCGAGCATGTTCTCGGCGAAGTTCACGGCCTCATCGACCGATTTGGCCAATTTGACGCCGCCCTTGAAGCCGTGCTTGAAGGTGCCCTTGCCCCGCCCGCCGGCGTGGATCTGGGACTTGATCACCGCCAGGGTGTGTCCGGCAGCGAAGATCTTCTCGGCCGCTGCTTTGGCCTCGGCGACGGTCTTGCAGGGCTCACCGGAGGGGACGGCGACCCCGTGCTGCTTGAGCAACTGTTTGGCTTGGTACTCGTGGATGTTCATTCAGTTCAGGCTGGATCTTCCAATGGATTGACTTCGAAAAGGAGGGGAATTTGGGTCTGGGACAATCCCCCTCTCCCGAAGGCGAGGGGGCGGTGTGGTCGGTGGGTCGCTTGAGGTCGGGCCCCAATTCAGGCCCGAATTCTGAGCAACCTTCAGGGCCGCTGGGCGATCGGGGAGACCGTGAGGCCGACGGGGCCGGTGTACACCGACTGCGGGCGGATCAGGCGGTTGTCGGCCAACTGCTCGAGCACGTGGGCTGTCCAACCGCTGGTGCGAGCGATGGCGAAGATGGGGGTGAACAGGTCG
>CANHYD010000247.1 GCA_947464705.1 Verrucomicrobiota bacterium
ACCTGCTTGATCTCTTCCTTGTCCTTGACCTTCTTGGCGATCTTGGCCAGCTGCTCCGTGGCGGCGTCGACGGCCTTCTGGATACCGCGCTGCAACGACACCGGGTTCGCGCCGGCGGTCACGTGCTTGAGACCTTCGCGGTAGATGGCTTCAGCCAACACCGTAGCGGTGGTGGTACCGTCACCAGCGATGTCGCTGGTCTTGCTGGCGACTTCGCGGACCAGCTGGGCACCGATGTTCTGGTAGGGGTTCGAGAGCTCGATCTCCTTGGCAACGGTCACGCCGTCCTTGGTGATCGTCGGGGATCCGAACTTTTTGTCGATGACCACATTGCGGCCCTTGGGACCGAGGGTGGCCTTGACCGCTTTGGCCAAGATCTCGACGCCCTTCAGGATTTCCTGACGGGCTGCTTCGTCGAACAGAAGTTGTTTTGCTGCCATGTTCTAGAGTGTGTTGTGAATGTTGTTGTTGAAAGTGTGAATCAGCGAATTGGGGATTAGCCGAGTCGGAATTAGCCAACGATTGCGATCAGATCATCGGAGCTGAAGATCTTGTATTCCTTGCCGTCGATCTTGACCTCGGTGCCGCCGTACTTGGAGACCAGCACGCGGTCGCCGACCTTGACCTCGAAGGCCTGCTTCTTGCCGTCGTCACCGGTCTTGCCGGTTCCGAGCGCCTTCACGACGCCCTCGGAGGGCTTTTCCTTGGCGGAGTCCGGGATGATAATGCCTCCCTTTTTGACTTCCTTCTCCTCGCCGATTTCCACGAGGACGCGATCGCCCAGGGGTTTTACGTTCAGTGCCATATGATGGTTACTAGTGTGTTGTTGTTTTGTGCGGATGAAGCCCGCCGTTGGGACGGCTGGGCAAATTGAGTTTTGAGGGGTCAGGCCTTCTTCTTTTCATCGACCACTTCGGCGTCGATGATGGGACCTTGATCGCTCGCTTTGGATTCGCCGCCCGCGGAGGAGCCGGAGCCACCCGGAGCGCCGGAGGCCTGCTCGGTCCCAGCCGCGCCGGGTTCCTTTTGGTACATGCCCGCGCTGGCTGTCTGGAGCGTCTCGTTGAGCTTGTCGAGCGCTGAGCGAATCGCAGCCGAGTCGCTGCCCTTGAGACTGTCTTTGACGGAGGCGACGGCGGATTCGATGCCGGACTTGGCCGCACCGAGCTTGTCGCTGTTGTCCTTCACGAATTTCTCCGAGCGGTAAACCGTGTTGTCCGCTTCATTGCGCAGTTCGACTTCCTCACGGCGGGCCTTGTCTTCTTCGGCATGGGACTCGGCGTCGCGGCGCATCTTTTCGACTTCGTCCTTGGACAGACCGCTGGAGGCGGTGATGACGATGTTCTGACTCTTGCCAGTTCCGAGGTCCTTGGCGCTGACATTCAAAATGCCGTTGGCGTCGATGTCGAAGGTGACTTCGATCTG
Organism: Verrucomicrobiota bacterium; assembly: GCA_947464705.1. Lineage (GTDB taxonomy): Bacteria > Verrucomicrobiota > Verrucomicrobiia > Limisphaerales > UBA9464 > SXXZ01. The sequence goes on from CANHYD010000247.1 coordinate 1,426, forward strand.
GGGAACGCCGCGGGCCGCAGGCGGGATGTCGGCCAGCTGGAATTTGCCGAGAGACTTGTTGTCGCGGGAGAACTGCCGTTCGCCCTGAAGCACGTGGATTTCAACGCCGGGCTGATTGTCGCTGGCCGTTGAGAAGATTTCAGACTTGCGGCTCGGGATGGTGGTGTTGCGGTCGATGAGCTTGGTGAACACGCCACCCAGGGTCTCGATGCCCAGCGACAATGGGGTGACGTCGAGGAGCAAGACTCCCTTGACCTCGCCTTTGAGCACTCCGCCTTGGATGCCTGCTCCGATGGCGACCACTTCGTCGGGGTTGACGCCCTGATGGGGCGGCTTGCTGACCAGTCCACGGGCCGTTTCGACCACTCGCGGCATGCGGGTCATGCCTCCGACCAGCACCAGTTCGTCGATCTTGTCGGCGGCAATGCCGGCGTCACGCAAACAGGCCTTGGTCGGGGTGATGGTGCGCTCGAAAAGGGAGTCGCACAGCTGTTCCATCTTGGCTCTGGAGAGCTTCAGGGCGATGTGCTTCGGGCCGGAGGCATCGGCCGTGATGAAGGGCAGGTTGATCTCGTACTGCTGGGATGAGGACAGCGCGATCTTGGACTTTTCGGCCTCTTCCTTGATGCGTTGGAGTGCATCGGCCTGCTTGCGGAGGTCAATACCTTGATCCTTTTGGAATTCAGCCAAGATCCAGTCGATGATGGCGTTGTCCCAGTCGTCGCCGCCCAAGTGGGTGTCGCCGTTGGTGGCCTTCACCTCGAAGACACCGTCGCCGATTTCCAAGACGGAGATATCGAAAGTGCCGCCGCCGAGGTCATACACGGCGATCTTCTCGTCTTTCTTCTTGTCGAGACCGTAGGCCAATGAGGCGGCGGTGGGTTCGTTGATGATTCGGAGAACCTCGAGGCCCGCTATCTTGCCGGCATCCTTCGTGGCTTGACGCTGGGTGTCATTGAAATAGGCGGGCACCGTGATCACGGCCTGCGTGATGGTCTCGCCCAGACGCACTTCGGCATCGGACTTCAGCTTGGCCAAGATCATCGCGCTGATCTCGGGAGGGCTGAACGCCTTGGGCTTGCCCTCGACCTCGACCTCAATGTGGGCGTCGCCGTTGGCGGCGCGAACGACCTTGTACGGCACGCGCTTCAGCTCTTCTTGAACCTCCTCAAACTTGCGGCCAATGAACCGTTTGACCGAGTAGATGGTGTTGCGTGGGTTGGTCACGGCCTGACGCTTGGCGGCTTCACCCACCAGTCGTTCACCGTTCTTGGCGAAGGCGACCACCGAGGGCGTTGTTCGCTTGCCCTCCGAGTTCTCCAGCACCAAGGGCTCTCCGCCTTCCATCACGGCCATGCAGGAGTTGGTCGTGCCGAGATCGATTCCAAGAACTTTTGCCATAGTCGGTTTCCGTTTAACTGCCTCTGTTGTTTCTTCACATCTGCAAGGTGGATGCCGATCTCCATGGGCCGCAGAAAAATTGGAAACCGATGAAAAACCCCAGAAAACGGCAATTTTTGGTGGTTCTTCGGGCCTTAGACATCCGCGAAAACGGACAAATCCAGGAACAGGGTGTGACAGGGTGACACTATGGCGCAGTTGAACTGTCTCATTTGTCTCACAATGGAGATGCTTCGGGGGATTTCCTTGCAGGCGGATCCATCGAAGTCCCCAGTGGGGTATCGGGGCCCCACCTTGAGGACGATCAGTGATGAGTCGGGAGTCGCCGCAGGATTTCCCGGAGGACCACTGAGGCGTGTCGGGAAACGGGGCGTTCCGTCCGATCGGCGTCGTTGATGCCTTCTTGTCCGCCCGCCAAGTCGCTCAGACTGCGCACAATCAGGAAAGGGGTTCTGTTGGCCCAACAAACCTGTGCGATGGCGGTCGATTCCATGTCGAGGCAGTCCGCCTTCCAGACTCGAAATGCCCACTGGCGGTATTGGCGGTTGTCGAGAAATACGGGACCGGAGATTCCGTTGCCCCCAACCGTCAGTTCAGCCTTCCGTGAGCCCAATTGGATGGGCGGTACGTGCTGGACGGCCTCTCGAGCGATGGCCAGAAGCTGGGGGTCGGCGTCGAAGGTTTCCCGCGATTCAGGTTTATCCATGCCCTCGCGGATGACCTCGACGGCGTCGGGGAATATGAAACCAAGATTCTCCCGTTTGGGTTTGAAGTAGTCGGGCAGAACGTAACCGGTGCCATCGGGGCGCGGGTTGAGGTAGGCTGCCTCGCTGTGGTGATACCAGTGTTCCGGGATGACCACATCGCCGATGTGCCGCTGAGGGTTGATCCCGCCAGCGATGCCGGCAAAGAACACATGGCTGATTTGGAAGTGATCGAGCGCCTTCTGGGTGTTCATCGCCGCATTGACCATGCTCACGCCGCTGGGAAACAGGAGAAGGTCGTGGCCCTCGAAGCGCACGTGTTGGAAGGCGATTCCGTCGATCCGCCAATGGGCCACACGGGTTCCGCCCTCGGTCAGAATGGATTCGTTGGCTTCGATTTCCGGCGGGTAGGCGGCCATCACGGCGATGAAAGGGCCGGGACGTTGATCCCGGACCGACTTCAGCGGAGCGGATGTGCAACCGATGACCATCCAGACCAGAAGGATCCAGGTGCGGTTCATCGGAAGATCAGGTGGGCCAAGAAGAGCAATCCCAGGAGGTGGGCCAGCGGAGTCACGGTGCGAGCACGTCCGGTCAGAAGGCTGAAGCCGATGTAGGCCACAAATCCCAGAGCGATGCCCTCGGCGATGCTGAAGGTGAGTGGCATGGCGATCATGGTGATCACCGCAGGGACCGCCTTGGAGAAGTCCTTGAGGTCCAACTCGGCGATGCTCTGCATCATGAAGATGCCCACCAGGACCAAGACCGGGGCTGTCGCGACATCGGGAATGATGGCGATGAGCGGAGACAAGAAGAGGGCCAAGAGGAAACAACCGGCGGTGGTGATGGCGGTTAGGCCGGTGCGGCCACCAGCTTCAACTCCGGCCGCCGATTCGATGTAGCTGGTGACTGTGCTGGTTCCCAGGACCGAGCCGACCATGGCTGCCGAGGCGTCGGCCATGAGGGCACGACCGATCTTGGGCAACTGCCCCTTGGAATCGAGCAATCCGGCTC
>CANHYD010000248.1 GCA_947464705.1 Verrucomicrobiota bacterium
CGCTTCCAAACCAGCGTGCCGCAGCAGGCACTCTTCTGGTTGAACAGCAGCTTTGTGGCCGAGCAGGCCCGAGCCATTCTCGAGCGTCCCGATGTGAAATCCCTCGAGGGCGATGCACGGGTGAAGCGCCTCTACGCGCTGGCCTTTCAGCGGGCTCCGACGCGGCGTGAACTGGCCGCGGCCCGCGAGTTCCTGAAACAGACGCCCGTTCCGCCTCCGGTGGAACCCGTCGCCGACGAGCCCAAACCGGCCGACAAGAAAGCGCCGAAGGAACGCCCGAAGCCGTTGGGTCCGTGGGAGCAGTACGCCCAAGTACTCTTGGCGGCCAATGAGTTTGCCTTTGTCGACTGACCGTCGTCCTGTGACGAATTCATGAAAACTGCTCCGATCCACGCGATTCCGCTGCCGTTCCGGCATCATCAGGAGTCGGCAGAGGGTTGGCTGATGTTGGGCAATCCCATCGAGGCCTTGGCGGAGTTGGACCGTATTCCTGATGTCTATCGCCAGCGGTTGGATGTCCTGACCTTGCATTGGTCGGCTTGCTCGGTTTTGCGGCGTTGGGACGAGGCCTGGATGGTGGCCAATGCCCAATGGACCCACTACCCGAATGCGGTGGAGAGTTGGATTCACCGTTCCTATGCGGCTCGTCGACACACCGGAGGATCCATCGCCAAAGCCTTCGGTCTGTTGGAACCTGCGCTCGAACGGTTCCCCACCGAGCCCATCTTGTATTACAATCTGGCCTGCTACCTCGCCCAGATGGGGCGCGAAGAAGACGCTTGGAAGCGCTTCCGTCAGGCGCTGGAGGCAGGAGATCCCATCGAGTTCCGCATGATGGCTTTGGCCGACGAGGACCTGAAGCCCATCTGGCCTCGGATCGCGCTCATGAGTTGAGTCTGGGGTAGGAACCCAAGGTTTCTCAGGCCTCCTGAATTGGCCTTTGCCGCGTTTGGGGGCACCTTCGCCCCAGTGACCATCGAGATCATCAACACAGGCTCCGAGCTTCTGCTGGGCCGTATTCTGAACACTCATCAGCAGTGGCTGTGCTCACAGTTGACCCAGGCCGGTTACACGGTGGCCCGCCAGGTGTTGGTTTCCGATCGCGGCGAAGACATCCAGCAAGCGGTGCGCGAAGGATTGGGCCGGGCCGACTTGGTGATCACCACCGGCGGACTGGGCCCCACTTGCGACGACATCACCCGCGAACGCATTGCTGAGTTGTTGGGGCGCACACTGGTGTTCGATGCCGCCGTGAGCGAATCCATCCAGGGGTTTTTCCAATCGCGTGGTCGGCCGGTTCCGCCGCGCACCCGGGTGGAAGCCATGGTCCCGCAAGGGGCGATCGTGGTGCCCAATCGCCAGGGAACGGCCCCGGGTCTGATGATTGAAGCCTCGCCCAATCCGTTCCGACCCGGGGGGCGACGTTCCTGGTTGGTGATGTTGCCGGGGCCGCCGCGCGAATTGCGCCCCATGTTCAGCCAGGAAGTATTGCCCTGGATGGCGCAGGAGTTTCCGCTCGAAACGGGCTTCGTCTGTCGCACCCTCAAGACCGCGGGCATTGGTGAATCCAACATGGAGGAACTGATCTCGGCCCCGCTCCAGCACCTCACGGAAGCTGGGATGGATTTGGGCTTTTGTGCCCGTGTCGGCGAGGTGGACGTGCGGTTCGTGGCGCGCGGGGGCGATGCCGCGGCGGTGGTGGCCGAGGCCGAAGCCATCACGCGTCGGTTGGCCGGAGACGCGGTCTTTGGCGAACAGGACGAGGTGCTTGAGGGGGTGCTGGTTCGTGAACTAACCCAGCGGGGACAAACCCTGGCGCTGGCTGAGAGTTGTACCGGGGGTCACATCGCCCATCGCATCACCAATATTCCGGGGGCTTCGGCGGTGTTTTTGGCCGGCTATGTCACCTATGCCAATGCCGCGAAGGTGCGAACCCTGGGGGTGCGTGAAGAATCGTTGCGGGAGTTTGGGGCGGTGAGTGAAGCCGTGGCGCGGGAAATGGCTGAGGGAGCCCGCCGAGCGTCGGGTTCCGACTGGGCCTTGTCGGTGACCGGCATCGCCGGACCGTCGGGCGGCACTCCGGATAAACCCGTCGGCACGGTGTGGATGGCGCTGGCCGGACCCGACGGCACGGAAGCGGTTCAACGCCTCAATCGCTTCGACCGCGAGACCTTCAAGTTCACCACCGGCCAACAGGCTCTCCACCTCCTCTTCCGTCAATTGAAGCGTCCGCTCCGGCCCGCTCCTTCTGCCGCGGGCCTTGCGTGATGGACTGTGCCGAGCTTGCCGAGCGGCCGGCCGGCTTGTCCAAGACGGGAGGACACGAACATCGCTTGAATCGCAAATCCAATGGCAAACCTTCATCGCATTCAGGTTGTGGACTCCCATACCGGCGGCGAACCGACCCGTGTGGTGATCTCCGGTGGGCCGGATTTGGGAACGGGTCCGCTCTCGGAGCGGGTGCAGCGGCTGGGTAGCCAGTTCGACCGATTTCGTTCGGCGGTGGTCAACGAACCGCGGGGTTCCGATGTCTTGGTGGGCGCTTTCCTGGTTTCGCCCCATGCTCCCGACTGCGACTTCGGGGTGATTTTCTTCAACAACGTCGGCGCCTTGGGCATGTGTGGGCATGGCACCATCGGCTTGATGGTCACCCTGGCTCACCTGGGTCGAGTGCGGCCGGGCACCCATCGAATTGACACCCCGGTCGGTCCGGTGTCCGCCACCCTGCATGAGGACGGTTCTGTCTCGGTGGCCAATGTGCCTTCCTACCGCCACAAGTCTTCGGTCGTCGTTCAGGTGCCCGGGATCGGTGCGGTTTCGGGCGACGTAGCCTGGGGGGGTAATTGGTTCTTCCTGGTTCACTCCCCGGTGTGGGCGTTGTCCCTACAAAACGTGGAGACCTTGACCGATGTGAGTTGGCGTATTCGCCAGGCGGTCAACGCTCAGGGCTTTCCCGAGGTGGACCACGTGGAACTCTTTGGGCCTCCCGCATCCGGCGGGCACTCGCGCAACTTTGTGTTGTGCCCGGGCAAGGCCTACGACCGATCACCCTGCGGGACGGGCACCAGCGCCAAACTGGCCTGCTTGGCCGCGGATGGAAAACTAGAGGAGGGTCAGGCCTGGATCCAGGAAGGGATTCTGGGCAGCGCCTTCCGGGGGGAGTACCGCTGGGAGGAGCGTGCCCAGGGGCGTGTGCTGCCGGTGGTCACCGGAACCGCCCATGTCATTGCTGAAGCGACCTTGATCTTGAGTGACGAGGATCCGTTTCAGTGGGGAATCCGCCCGGCCTAGCCCGGTTGGGCTCGGTGGCCGAGGGATGCAACGCGGTGATTCCTCCGGGCAAGGCTTCGCAAAAAACGTGCGGAAACTGGTTGAAGCCGGCCCCGTCAGGTCGAACGATTTGAATATCGTATGTCGAAACCAGCGCTGGGGCGCGGATTGGCCAGTTTGCTACAGGAAGAGACCGACCGGGGGGCTGTGAACGCACCGGGTCTCACTCCATTGAAAGAGGCTTCGGTGGGGCAACCGGCACCGGTTCCGGAGGTGGTTTCCGCGGCGACTCCGATCGGGTCTCTGCAACAGGTTCCCACCGAGGTTTTGACACCGAGTCCAAACCAGGCTGCGTCGCTCCCCACTGCCGGTCAGCCCGTTTCGGAGCAGAAGATGGATCTTCCGCAGGCCGTTTCGGCGAATGCCATCCAACCGTCTCCAACCGCCCTGGCGAGTGGTGGTGGTAGTGGTGGTAGTAGTGGTGGTGGTGGTGGTGGTGGTGGTGGTGGTGGTGGTGCAGTTGGTGTGTCGAACCCTCCCACTCCAGCTTCACCGACGGTCCCGGTGTCGGCCACCATCCCGGGCTGGATTATCCCCACATTGGTCGCGGGAGACTTGGTGGTGGTCTTGTCCGCCATTCTTTGGGCGGCCTGGGGTCGGGGAATGGGTCGCTGGCCTTGGATCGCCGCCCTGTTTGCCGTGGGTTGTACTCAGGCCATCGCGGCCTTGTTTCTGGCCCGGTCGGGAACCAGTCAGGGCCCCGGCCCATTTTCCGGACGTCCCCCCACCGCTGCTGGACCGGCTCCAGGAATTCGCGTCCGTTTTGTTGAAGAGCAGCCCCAAAGCCGCCGCGGCGATCGGCGTTGATTCACAGATTCGGGCATCCGGCAGGCCCCTCGATTACGAGGCCCCAAAGCCACAGTCTCCGAGGTAGGGACCGATCTCCGAGCGGTCCGGCACCGCAGACTCGGCGCTGTCGGAGACATCGCCCTACCCCCGAAGCTCACCTAACCCCGGCCAGCCTGTAGCAAGTCCCCACGTTCCTGCCCCGAACCGCCTCCGAGGTAGGGACCGATCTCCGAGCGGTCCGGCACCGCAGACGCGGCGCTGTCGGAGACATCGCCCTACCCCCGAAGCTCGCCGGACCCCGGCCCGCCCGTAGCAAGAACCGCGTTCCTTCCTCGAACAGCTTCTGTGGTAGGGAGCGATCTCCGAGCGGTCCGGCACCGCAGACGCGGCGCTGTCGGAGACATCGCCCTACCCCC
>CANHYD010000249.1 GCA_947464705.1 Verrucomicrobiota bacterium
CGAGGTGATGGTCACCAAGGCCAAGCAGGAAGGCTTCGATACGGCCGCCTTCCGCCGTGAAACCGCAGCCAAAAACTCCTGACCTATGGCAGGAGGAGGCGGCGGCCGCAGTGCCGCATCAACCAGCGGGAAGCGTGGCAAATTTTCGTCGCCGGTCCCGATCAAGAAGGCACGCATCGAGATCGTTCCCTTGATCGACGTCATGTTCTTCCTCCTGGCGGCCTTCATGATGGTCTCCTTGAGCCTGCAGCAGTCGAAGACTCGGCCAATGGAACTCATCGACGCCAAGAAGGCTTCCGACGACTTCAAGCCGGATGTCATCAACATCGGCGTCGAGAAAGACGGTACGGTGGCCATCGGTACCAATGTCGTGGACACCGCGGCGCTCATCCAGGAACTGAACTCGCGCTACAAGCAGAACCCCAAGACACCGGTGTTCATCACGGGCGACAAATCGGCGCCCTACCGGGCTGTGGGCGGCGTCCTTCAGCAGGTGCGTTCGGCTCGCTTCACCCGGGTCTCGTTCGTGACCAAAGAAGCCGAACGCAATCGGAACTAGCACTCCCCCCGACCTCTCCCTCATGCACCTGGGATCCCCCACCTCCGTCAAGAAGGCCCGCGTCGAGATCATCCCGCTGATCGATGTGATGTTCTTCCTCCTGGCGGCCTTCATGATGGTCACCCTGACCATGAATCGCTTGCGCACCCTGCAGATGGATCTTCCGTCGGCGGTGGCCCCCAAGTCGTCGGAGAAGCCGGACATGATGGAGATCATCATCGATCGCGATGGCGACCTGAAGGTGGGCGGCAAGCTGTTGCCCTTCTCGGAACTGGCCGGGCGTGTGGAGGCCAAGGTGGCCTCGAACACCAACTACCCCTTCTACCTCAAGCCCGATTACCAGACGACCCATGGCAACGTGCTTCGGGTTCTCGACACCATCAAGGCGGCCGGAGCGAACAAGATCTCCATGGCCATCGACGTGACGGGCGCCGATAAGAAGTAGGACGCTGGGCCACCCGTTGCGGGGAGTCCTGTTTCAGACCGGTGGAGGGTCGAGCGGTCCCCTTGGTGGGTATTCGCACCCGTCGGTGCTTCCCTCAGTGTCTCCTAGGCGGAACCCGGCGAACGAATGAGGCGGCCCAAACCCCATCGACACCGTTCGGTTCTGCCAGTTTGATGCGTGGAGCACTCTCCGTAGCCCTTGCTGCCATGATTCTCCGTTGTCTCCGCTGGTTCATTTCCGTCGCGGCCGTGGCTTGTCTGACCGCGTCTCTGGCTTTGGCGGGTGCCGATTGGCCTCAATTCCTGGGCCCCACCCGGAATGGCCAAATCCCTGCCACCTCGCTGGATCGTGTGCCCAAAGAAGGGTGGCCCCTGCGCTGGAAGTCCGCCGTTGGGGAGGGTTTCAGTGGACCCATAGTTGTGTCCAACTGCGTGTACGTGTTCCATCGGATTGGAGGGCAGGAGATCCTTTCGGCCTTTCTCATCACCGATGGGAGCCCGCGTTGGAAGCATGCCCTACCGACGGGCTACTCGGCCCAGTTCGGCGGCGGTGATGGTCCGTCGGCCACGCCCGCGGCGGATTCAGAACGGGTGTTCGCCCTCGGAGCATCCGGAGTGCTTCGGGCTGTTTCCGCCACAGAAGGGCGTCTCCTCTGGCAAGTGGACTGTGCCGAACGGTTTGGAGCGGAGCCGGGTTTCTTCGGCTTTGGCAGTTCGCCGCTGCTGCTGGGGGATCGACTCATCGTTCAGGTGGGTGGGCCCGAGGCCAGCGTGGTGGCCTTTTCGGTGGCGGAGGGTCGAGTGCTCTGGAAGGCCGGCACCGACGAGGCGGGTTACGGTTCCCCCGTGGTGCAGACCCGGGGCGGTCGCCAGGAGGTCCTATGTTTCAACCGGGCCGGATTGTTGGTGGTCGATCCGGCCAATGGCCGGGAGCAGGGTCGGTTTCCGTGGCGGGCCCGCATGCATGCCAGCGTCAATGCCGCCTCACCGGTGATCGTGGGAGATGGCGTGTTCATCACCTCCAGCTATGGCACCGGGGCCGCGCTGCTCAAGTCCGATGGAAAAACCCTGCGGCCAGCGTGGTCGGGCGACGAGGCCCTCTCTGCTCATTTCGCAACGCCGGTTCTGGTCGATGGTTTCCTGTATGGATTCCATGGCCGTCAGGAGTCGGGTCCCGACTTTCGATGCATTGACGCGGCCACAGGAAAAGTCCGCTGGACGCTCGAGCGGGCGGGCTCTGGATCGGTGCTGGCCGCAGGTCGCAAGCTCCTGCTCCTGATGGAGAGCGGCGAGGTGCGTTGCTTGGAGGCCAACCCGGAGAAGCCCGTGGAGACGGGGCGATTCCAGGCGGGTGTTTCGGGGGCCCGCGCCCTACCGGCGGTGGCCCAGGGTCGGTTCTTCCTGAGGGATCGATCCCACCTCCTCTGTCTCGAATTGCCGCGGTGATCGGCCGGTCCCTCCCATGGACACAAAAGGGGACACTCCGTGCTGTTTTGCACTCCCTGCGGGGGCTCCGCGGAATCGGTTCTGCGTTCGCTAGGAAGGCTCGGGGAAGGAGGGACTTTCGCGCTGCGCGCACGGGGTGGATTTCATCGCCTTCAATGCTCGCTCCGGTCCAATTCCGCCGCCGCTGCGTGCGGGTGAGCCAACGGGGGCAGGAGGCGGGGTCCGTTCAAAAAGTTGGAGAAGTCGCGGTTTCGATTTGCCTGCAACGGTTTCAGCGGTTAGTTCCACGGCCGTCCATCGACCGGTATTTCCATCGACACCATTTTTATGCCCAACGCCTATCACGCTTCGATCGAAGGCGCCCAGCACGGCGCGAAGTCCCTCGAGCAATTCCTCGACTATGCCAAGGCCGCTGGCGCGGCCGGTGCTCAGCCCAGCAACTACATGCTCGGCGACGGCAAGGGCGGCTTCCGCAAGGTGAAGGACATCGCCAGCGCCTTCAGCAGCCGTGGCATGCGCCTGGACGGCATTTCTGCCCACTGCCCGTTCTGGGTGCACACCAGTGCGTGGACCGGCACCAAGTCTGGGAATCCCTTCATTGCACCTGAGGTCGCCAAGCTCTCGCCCGAAAAGATCGAGGCCTGGCACGAGAAGTACCTGCTCAAGCTGATGGATCTCTCGGCCGAACTCGGCGTGAAGTCCGTGCCGATGTTCTGGGGCGTGGCCTTCGGCTGGGAACTGGCCAGCGGTTACCCCTGGGGTTTCTGGGGCGGCTCAGGCTTTGATCTGGTCAAGGAAGGCCAGGAGCGCTTCGTCAAAAAGACCGCCAAGCTGCGCAAGCACGCCAACAGTCTGGGCCTGAAGCTGTGCCACGAAATCCATCCTGGCACGGCGGCCATGACGGCCGACGACTTCCTGATGCTGGTGCAAATTTGCGACAACGATCCCTGCCTTGCGGTGAACGCCGATCCGTCGCACTGCTGGGAAGGTGAGTCTTGGGAGAGCCGCTTCCTGAAGGTGGGCAAGTACATCTATGCCGCCCACGTGAAGAACTTCGTCATCCGACCGGGATTCCCGCTGCGGACCATGGAGTCCAACTGGACCCGTCGGGCCATGCAGTTCACCGACCTCGGCAGTGGTGACCTCAACATGCAGCGTTACGTCGAGCTGCTCTTGGCCGTGGGTTATCAAGACCGCTACTGCAAGCTGCACGGGTGCGAGTCGGCCCCGCTGGTCGTCGAGGCCGAGAGCGCGCACAAGGCGCTCGATTACTGCTCGGCCGACGGCATCGCCTACACCGCTAAGAACCTTTGCTTCCCGCAGGCGGCCGGAAGCTTTGAAGACGGCATGGGAGCCTGACCGAATCCGGTCCGGCTTTCGGCCGAAGCGATCCAACAACTCATGAAGGCGGCGGGTTTCCCGCCGCCTTTTTTCGTAATCCGGGGCCGCGGGTGGGAGCCGCGATTGATCTCCGGGTCTTCTCTGTGGCACAAAACGCGGCGATGCATTCGTTTCGCTATGTCGGTCGGGAACTCTTCTGCGAAGACGTCGCCCTTTCGGACCTCGTCCGCAAGCACGGCACTCCGCTCTACGTCTATTCGCAGGGCACCTTGGCCGATCACTATTCCAAGCTCGATACCGCTCTGGCGCCGCTCGATCACCTGATCTGCTTCGCCATGAAGTCCAACTCCAACCTGGCCGTGATCCGCACCTTTGCGGACCTCGGGGGCGGGTTCGACACCGTGAGCGCCGGTGAAATCCAGCGGGTCATCGCTGCCGGTGGCGATCCTGGCAAATGCGTCTTCGCGGGTGTCGGCAAGACCGAGGAGGAAATCGCGTTCGCTCTGAAGCAGGGCATCTACAGCTTCAACGTGGAATCCGAGGCCGAGCTGGCCCGGATTAGCAAGGTGGCGGTGAAGCTCAAGAAAATCGCTCCGGTGGCCGTGCGGGTGAATCCCAACGTGGATGCTCACACGCACGCCAAGATCACCACCGGCACCTACGAGAACAAATTCGGCATCCAGTTCGAATCCATCGAGGCTGTTTATGCCCGGGCCGCCAAA
>CANHYD010000250.1 GCA_947464705.1 Verrucomicrobiota bacterium
CCCCGGAACCCGGATTGGGGATTTCAGAATCCTCCGCCGGAGTCCACGTCTCTCCACGATCCCAGGATTCGGCGCGCAGCAAACGCTGCGGCGGCGGACCATTGTCCCGCATCCAAGCCACCACCGAACCATCTCGGCGAACGGTCAGGCTCGGTTGGACATTCCCCAAGCCCACGATGGGCGCGGACGGCCGCCACGACTGGCCCTGATCATCGGAAAGGGCCACCATCGAAATGGAATACCCATCGTGATACAGGGGCAGCATCCAACGACCCGCCACGGTGGTGAGATGGGCCCGAGGCATCCAACCCAGACGACTGTAGAGACGATTGGTGGCTCCGAGGTGAATCCCACCGATGAATTCGGAGACTTCCTGCCGTTGCTGCGAGGTCAGGTCCGGTCGTGCCTGCTCGACGAGCAACCGAGGCAAGTAAGCCTGCATGGCCCGAATAAAATCGTCGCCCGGAGCCAGCAGCACCGGCTGCATGGCATCCCAACGAACCGGCCCTCGGTTCCGCCACCGGGAACTGACCCGCGACTGCAACAAGGTGGATTCCCACGTGTTGGCCAAGACGGCCGCATGGAACAGCCACAACCTCCCCTGCTGATCCACATGAAGCGACGGATTGCAGTCCGGAAAGCCCGGAGTATCCCATAACGTGAATCGGGACTCCCAAGACCGAGCCCCGGGGCGACGGCGGGAGGCCTGAAGCTTCACGTCATTGGCCTGGCGTTCCCCAGACCCGTTGAACCACGCGACAAACAGAGTGCCATCCGGAGCTTCGACCATGCAGGAAGCATGATTATGTCGAGCTTCCGGAGCGAAAATGGGCTCGGTGATAAAAACCGGGACCCTACGATCCGATCCCGAAGCTGGAAGCCCCAACACGATCCAGAACCCAAGGGAAAGCAGCGATCCTATCATCCTCGAAAACTGCATGCCCAAACCTAGGCGATCCCCCTCCGAAGTGTCGTTGGGGAAATAACCCAGGCGCCCCCTGCATCTGGAGGTCAACGGGATGGGGCTGTTCCTGATTCTCCGTTGGTCACCGCCTGACCTGCCCAACGCCAAGCCATCATTCCCCGATGCAAATGATGCACCGAGTTGAAGCCCAAGGAACGAAGCACCTCGACGGCCTTCCGGCTGCGATATCCGCCCTGGCAATACACCAGAACGGGGCGCGAGCGGTCCCAACGACTCAATTCCTGCACGAAGGCCGGATCTCCCCAACTGATGCGTCGAGCCCCCGGCAGCATCCCCCGAGCTGTCTCACCCGGAGTTCGAACATCCAACACCTGAAGGTCGGGGTGTCCGGAGAGAAACTCCCACGCCTGCTGGGCACTCAAGTTCTCTGCCGTGGTGCCGGCCTTCGGGGCAAACAGCCGGGAATCCCATCGGGATTCCCAGGCCCACCACGCCGCTGACAATCCCGCCATGCCCAGAGCCATCCCCAGAACCACCCCGTGGAATCGAGACATGGCCCTGCGGTGTCCAGAACGGGTCATTGCGGAGTCACATCCAGAACTCGGTAAAACCGCGTAGCGCTGGCATCGAATCCGGGTTCGTTGAGGACAGTCAGCGTCTCCGCCGCGGACCACTCTCGGGAAGGACTCCAGTCACCCAAAACACCCCCACGGTCCAACCGATAGCGCCGACCCACAGCCCCTTGAACCCGCAGCCGCAAGGATCCATCCGGGAGGAATTCCAGAAGCTCCAAACGAGGAGCCGAAGCTCCCTGATTGGCAGCACCGGGCGTGGGGTTAATGAAGAACACGGAGGCAGGGTCCCCATCTGGCTGGCGTGCCCAGGAACGATCATCGGCCGACCCCACAACCGATCGGAAGAGGTCCACCACCTGGGAAAGCCCCCCGACGTCGCGACCGAGAATCACCAGAAAACTGGTCCCCTCGGTGGATGGCAACCGGAACGAGGCGTGCCATTCCGAGGCCGACGACTGGGCGGGCTCACCGTCAGCGAAGACCACACGGAACCCACCCGGCTCGAGGACTCCCGAAGCCGGGAATAGCCATCGATTGGTGCCTCTTGCGTTGTCGGCCAAGAAAAGCCCCTCGAGAGCGACAGGTGATGCCCCCGTGTTGATCAACTCCAGCCAAGGCTCGGCCTTACCGCTAGCATCCACGAGTCCTCGGGCATTCCGTGGCAGCACTTCATTGATGCGCAGGGTCGGAAACTCCGGAAGGACGGCCGCCACGTTGTTCGGAGCACCCGGTGTCAGGGTCGCACTGTCACCGCCCTCGAGGGTCATCTCCAAACCGAACACCAGGTCGGAGCTTCCGGCATTGGATTGATGAACCTCGACCGCGAAGGTGTTCTCACCGGGGATGAGAAACTCGGAGGGCAGAGTGAACGGCCCCTCGATGGCCGCATCGCCGACGGTTCGGTTGGCCAACGTGTCATGCGTCACCACGACATCGTCCATGCCGAGGAAATGCGCCTTGCGGCCATTGACCCAGAGCACATAGCCATCGTCCAGCATCACCCGGAACCGAACCGATACGCCGGCCGTCAGGGCCGGGATCGTGACCTTCCGGCGGAAATAGTAGGCCGACTGCCCCAGCGTCAGCGCCGTCGTTTTGTTGGTCGCCAGGGCCGCGGATTCCACAAAGTGAAGCCCACCACCGCTGGACCAAGTTGTGTCGTTGAAGGTTGGAGTCACCCAGTTGGTGCCACCTGCTGGCGCTCCGTCCTGAAAGTACTTCCAGGCGTCGGTGAAACTCAGGACCGCCCGACTGCCCTGAAACGCGGAAGCCTCCGTCCAATTCCCGGGCCGATTGCGATCTTGTCGCGCATCGATGATCTGCAGCGAACGATTGGGGCCCTGGGTGCCACTGGGCCAGGGGGCCAACCCGTCGTAATCTACCCGGTCCAAGACCGCTTCCGGAGAGCCTGCTGCGGCCGGACGGACCAGCCTTAGGGAATCGGCCACGGGGCCGAGAGTTCCCGTCCACTCGCCCACAATTCCGGGAAACAGGCCAAAAGCATCCGTGATTCCCTTCCGACCGGCGACGACCAGCACTCGGGCACCCGGGGCCATCGAACTTCCACCGGGGAAGGTGAAACTCAAGTTGCTGCCGATCAGTCGCAGTCCGGAAAGGTCCCACGTCGTCTGGGACGAGCGGTTGAACAACTCGATGAACTCACCGCCGGTTGGCGAAGACCGCCGCAACACCTCCGAGAAGACCACCTTGAAACGCGGGCGCACGGAGATCTCGACGCGTTGTGTGGTGCTGAGGTTGCCCGGACCATCATCGCTCACTCGGACGGAGACCGCCTGGGTGGAGGCACCCGCATCGTCATCCGGGGTCCACTGGAACAAGCCACTGATCGGATCGATGCTGGCTCCGGCGGGAGCGCCGGCTTCCAGCGAGAAGCGCAAACTCTGCGCGGGCAAATCCGGATCCGAAGCCTGGGCCACGAAGCTCACCAGTAATCCCTCGTCCGCCGTGATCGGAGCGATCGATGCCATCGTCGGCGGTTGGTTGACCTCGGCGACTTCCATCAGGAGTTCACGAACAACCGACTGGGCATCTGAGGATCCGTCGATCGCCCGAATCAGGACGACCACGCTGGCGGGCCCTTGGGATTCCGAGGGAGTCCAGGAAACCACACCGCTCTGCGGTTGAAGAACCAGACCTTCCGGGGCAGGACCATCGATCTGGAACCGAACTGGTGTTCCTTCCGGATCCGTCGCAACCAGGTTCAAAGACCAGGCCTTGCCCTCAGTCAACTGCTGCGGTGCCAGCGGCTCGAAGCGCGGCGGGTTGTTGATTTCTAGGACTCGAATTTGAAGAACGCCTGAAACGGATCGGGAGGGCACTCCGTCATCCCGAACCCGATATGCAACGGTTTGAAGGCTGCCACCCAGGCTTTCGTCCGGCGTCCACGCGATTTGCCCATTGGGCGAAAGTGTCAGTCCCGGCGGAGCGATCCCGTCCAATTCGAAGGTCAGGGTTTGGAGCGGTCGATCGGCATCGGACGCCTCCAATCGGGTCAGAAACTCGATTCCCTCCTTGGCTTCCTGGATCACCGCGGCTGGGAGAGTCGGCGCCACATTGACCTCCGTGACAGTCAATTGGACTCGCAGCAGGCTAGTCCGGACCGGCGAACCATTGTCCGAGGCGCGAACCAAGAAACTGTAGACACCCGGTCCCTCGTTCTCCGAAGGCAACCACTGGAATCGGCCACTTGTGGGATCCATGACAGCCCCTGCTGGAGCATCGGCTCCAAGGCTATAAACCACCACCTGTCCCTCGTCCGGATCGAGTGCACTCACCTTCCAGGTGATCAACTCCTGTTCCGGGGAGCTTATGGGGGCCAGCGGCGCAAACACGGGCGGTCGGTTGCCGCCCGCCAAAGCATTGGGCAATCCCGGAGTGGGAACCTCCATCGAGTACAACGGCGCGGGTGCCCCGTCCGGGAACCGGCCTAAGGAAACATCGTTGGTCTGGGCGCCGAAGGTAATCCCATCCACCAGGACACCCCGA
>CANHYD010000251.1 GCA_947464705.1 Verrucomicrobiota bacterium
CAGGGATGGAGCCGCCTTGGAATAACCCAACCCATACTGATCATCCACCGCACCGCGGAACTGAACCGTCCGGGCAGCATCCAAAATGAAGACCTCCGCCGTGGAGCGGATCCCGAGGGCCGAAGCGATGACTCCGCGCTCGTCCCGGATGTAGGGTCCCCGAACCCCTTGATCGCGCACCCACTGGCGGACGGACTCCCGGGTGTCGGTCGCCACCGGGTTGACCCAGATGAACTGCACCCCGCGTTGGGTGTATTCCTTTTCCAAAGCAGCCAAGGTCGGACCGTAGCGACCCGAGACCGAGCAACTGGTGCTGGTCACGGCGATCACCACCGCGCGGGCCTTCCGGAATTTGGAAGCCAAGCGGAAGCGAGATCCGGACTCCGGTGAGAAGTCCAAGTCGGGCACCCATCGCCCCACCCCCCACTCCGAGGCCAATAGGGGCGCCGGTGCCTCCTGGATCGAGTCGGAAGCCCGGACCCCCGAGAGAGAACCCATCCAACTGCCCACCAAAACCGCCAGTGCCATGGAGCGCGCGAAAAACCTCATTGGCCGCAACATGCCTCCAAGAGCCCGACAGAACAACTCACAGCCACGTGACAATTCGCGATGGCTGCCGACAGGCACCACAAAAACCGATCTCTGGATTCGCCTCTCGGAGGTGACCCGTTAGCCTGAGGTCATTCCCGATGAGTCCTTTCCGCTTTCTTCTGATTCGACTGGGGCTTCCGTTGCTTTGTTTGCTGACGAGCCGGAGTCTTGCCGATGCGGAGACCGTGCCGCCTACGGTCGAGGCATTCTTCCCCGAATCCGGCTTTGTTTTCAGACTCTCCCAGCTCGAAGTCCATTTCAGCGAAGCGGTTCAGGGAGTCGACGCCGGAGACCTTCGGGTCAATGGCCTTGCGGCCACCGCAGTGCGGCCACTCAGCGCAGATGTCTATGTGTTCACCCTCCCGGAGTTACCCCTGGGAACCTCGGTGGTGACCTGGGCCAGCGACGCCGACATTCGGGACCTGGCCGACTCCCCCAACCGCTTCGCCGGAGCCCCGCCCATCGAGTATCACCTGCTGCCGCCGCCCCGACCGGGGGGCGTGATCCTTTCGGAGGTAGTCCCCGACAATCAAAAGACCCTCCGAGATGAAGACGGCGACTATGAAGACTGGATCGAACTCCAGAACGTCACCGATCAGGAGTTGCCACTGGCCGGCTGGCACCTGAGCGATGATCCGACCGATGCCAGTCCCTGGACCTTCCCGGACATCACCTTGCCGGCCCGGGGGTTCCTGGTGGTGTTCGCCTCCGGCAAGGACCGAGCCAGCGTCACCAACCGCTTGCACACCGACTTCAAGCTCAAGAGTCAGGGAGAATACCTCGCTCTGAGCGCCCCCGATGGGGTCACGGTGGATGCCTTCGCCCCCCGGTATCCGGCCACACCGGCGAATGTCGCGTTTGGACGGGCCAACGGCGACACCTCTCAGAGCGGTTTTCTGGCGACGCCGACACCCGGTGCGGCCAATTCGACTTCCGGGATCGGATTCGCCCCGACCGTTCTTTTCTCTCAGTCCGGCGGCCTAATCCCCGACCCGAAACTGAACATCACTCTCCGCCTGAGCCTTTCGGAAGCGGCCCCGGATGCGTTCATCCGCTACACGCTCGACGGACGCATCCCGACCCTCACCAACGGGTTCACCTACTCCCTTCCGCTGGTCCTCACGACCAACAACGCGGTCATGCTTCGGGCTCGAGCCTTCCGGCCCCAGCATTTGCCGGGCCCCGTCCGCACCGAGTACTACACGCCGCTGTTCGTTTCGTCAGCAGGGCCAGTCTTGGGGACCAACGCCTGGGGGGAACCACTTCAGAGCGTGTCCAACCCCAACATCCAACAATTCCGCTCCGACCTCCCGCTGCTGGTCCTCACCACCTTCGGAAAATCACCCAGTGAGAGCACCAATGCGGTCGTGGCTGTGTCGCTGTTCGAGCCGAAGAACGGGGTCGCACGGCTCACTGGAACACCCGATTTCACCGCGCGAGGCGGCATCAAGATCCGCGGATCCAGCAGTGCTGGCCTGGCCAAAAAGCAATACGCCATCCAGTGGACCGACGAGTACAATCAGGACCTTGAACGTTCCGTCTTGGGCATGCCGGCGGAGTCGGAATGGGTGCTCTATGCGCCGAACAATTTCGAGCCGGTCTGCATCCACAATCCATTCATGCACCAATTGGCTCGGGACATCGGTGAGTACTCGCCGCGAACCCGATTTGTGGAGGTGTTCATGAACCGGTTGGGCCCCTTGACCACCAACCAGTACGAAGGCCTTTACGTGCTGACCGAGAAGATCGGCGTCGGTGGCAAACGCATCCCGGGGCCCAAGCTCCAGCCTGAGGACACCACGATGCCGGACATCACCGGCCCTTACGTGATGAAGATCGACCGACTGGATCCCGGTGACACCGGGGTGTCCATGGGAGGGCAGACCGTGGCCATGATCACCCCGAAGGAGAAGGAACTGAAGCAGGTGCAACGGGCGGCCCAGCGGAAGTACCTGACCGATTACGTCAACGCGATGAGTCGAGGATTCCTCGCGGTCAACCGACGCAACCCCACCAACAGTTATGAAAACTACATCGAGATGGGGCGAGCCATCGACTACCACATCCTGGAAATGCTCTCGGGCAATGTGGACACGATGGTCCTGAGTGCCTACTTCCACAAACCCCGGAACCAAAAGCTCATCTTCGGCCCTCACTGGGATTTTGACCGGGCTCTGGGATCGACCGATGGGCGGGACTCTAATCCCCGCAACTGGACCAGCGGACCGGTTTTCGCAGGCTGGTACGGGCAACTATTTCAAGACACCGAGGCCTGGCAGCGGTGGGTGGATCGGTTCCAGCAACTGCGGACCCACCAACTATCGCTGCAGTACACGGGAATGCTCATGGACCGCCTGGCCAACCAGATCCGACAAGCCGAGCGGCGGGACTTCCAGCGCTGGAAGATCCCGCGCCGCGGTGGCAGCTATCAGGCCGAGCTCGACTCCATGAAACGCTGGGTCTCCAACCGCCTCGACTTCGTGGATCGGCAACTCGCGCAACCACCCGTGTCCTCGCTGAATTCCGGAATAGTTCCCTCGGGCACCCTGCTCACCCTGTCCTTCGGCCCCAACGCCAGCACCAACGCGGCGATCTGGTACACCCTCGACGGCACCGACCCCCGAGCAATCGGAACCTCCAACCGCTCAGCCAGCGCCCGATTGTACACGGGGCCGATCACGATCACCGGACCGGTTCGCCTCAGGGCTCGCACTTTGGACCCGCTCCGCCGTCAAACCAGCGGCCCTCCGATCAGCACCCCTTGGTCCAGTACCTTGGCCCGCACCTACTTGTTGTCCGCTCCGCCGCTGACCCTCAGCGAAATCCACTTCCACCCATCGGACCAGCGAGGGCCACGAACCTTCGATCCCGACCAAAGCGAATTCATCGAACTCAAGAACACTTCCGGCGCACCGCTCGACCTGACGGGGTTCCGATTGGAAGGCGATGTTTCGTTCACCTTCAACGCGACCCACGGCACCCGAGTTCTGGCACCGCATGCACGGGTAGTGCTGGCCTCGGACAATTCCACCTTCCGCTCGCGCTACGGGACGATGGCCGAGCACCTCGGAAAATACTCCGGGCAATTGTCCGATGGCGGCGGGCGATTGCACCTCATCGACCCGCGGGGCGACACGGTGTTCGACTTCACGATGACCGACCAGTGGGTGGCCCCGGCCGACGGGGACGGATACAGCATGGTTCTGCGATCCGAGGCCCTTCAGGCGTTCCAGATCGACACCCCAACTGCTTGGGTAGCCAGTGCCCAACCCGACGGATCGCCCGGCCAACCCGACTTGGCCTCCGATGTGGGCCCTGACACCGATTGGGACCAAGACGGCCTCTCCGACCTCTGGGAGCTCACCTTCTTCGGATCGCTGCAACCCCGTGGCGATGCAGACCCCGATGGCGATGGGGCCACCAATCGCGAAGAATTCCTAGCCGGCACTGTTCCGTTCGACGCCACTGATCATCCCGAGTTGAAGGCACTGCCTTCGCTCTTCGACGGAAACCCCGTGCTGCAGTTTCCGCGTCGGGGCGCACGCTCCTATCGACTGCAATTTCGGGATGGGTTGGCAACCACCCCCACGTCGGCTTGGCGCGAATTGATGACCTTCCCGGCCGAGGCTGGCCCGTCGGTCGGAATTTTCCGAGACCTGACCACCACCAACGCCAACCGCTTCTACCGGGTCGCCACGCCCTGACCCCGAAATACCGAGCGGACGACGAAAACGAAAAACTTCTCTTGCCAAATCACCCAGTCCTGACGCATTTTCAACCCGTCAACGCGAGTGTAGCTCAGTCTGGTAGAGCGTCACCTTGCCAAGGTGAATGTCGAGGGTTCGAATCCCTTCACTCGCTCCAGCTTTCCAGAAAAAGACCGGCCTA
>CANHYD010000252.1 GCA_947464705.1 Verrucomicrobiota bacterium
CCACTCAGCAGCGGGAACGGGCCGGAGCAAGCATTGGAAGCGATCTACCACCACCCGGCGCGTCAGCGCCAAAGCTTCCCCTTCCCCGAGCTTCCCTGCGAGCGCAGGACCGTTCCCGCTGCCCCCCTCATTTGCCTCCCGCCGTGCGGGTGAAGGCCCGGATGTTTTGGACCTTGGCCTGCTTAGCGAAGTCCATGACTTTGACCACGTCGCCCCAGTTGGCGTTCTCGTCGGCACGGAGCACCACCTTGACCTGAGGATCGCCCGAGACAGCATCCTTCAACTCATTGAGCAATTTGTCGGAGGTCACCGCGCGCGGGCCGATGTAAAACTGCGGAGCGGCCGCAGCAATGGTCACCACCATGGGCGGTTTTTCGGCACTGGCTCCGGCCTTCGGCGCTTCACGGGTCTCCGGCAAGGTCAGGGCCACCGAGGGGGTGTTCTTGAACCGCGTGGTCACCATCAAGAAAACCATCAGCACCACCAACACATCGATCAGCGAAATGATGATGATGGCCGGGGCAGCTTTACGGCGGCGGGTCATGAACTTCATGAACGCACTCCTTCAGCCCCAGCGCCATTGGACCCACGCTCTCGCAGGTAATGCCGGCGCATCAAGGCATCGCAAACACTCTCCAACTCAAGACCCAGCAGCTCGACGCGCTTATTGAAGAGACTCCAAGCGGCCAACGTGGGCATGGCCACCAGCAGTCCGAGCACCGTCTTGTACAAAGCCACCGACATGCCCTTGGCGATGAAGGCGTTGTCGGCTTGCAGGTTGGAACCGAAGTCTCCCAGCAGCGGAATGATGCCGTAAATGGTTCCGACCAACCCGAGGAGCGGCGCGATGCCGACAATGATTTCGAGCACGACCAAGCCCCGCTCCAGCCCGGCGATCTCCTGCCGGGCACGCACTTCGAGGGCGGCCACATTCTCGGATTTGGGCCACGGCAAGTGGTCCAGGATCGAGAGAATGAGTCGAGCCATGGGTGAAGGCTGAGCCTGGCAGGCTCCGCGAAGGCGGGCCACATCGCCATCCGCCAAAGCATCCGTCAGGGCACGAGGCAGGATCCGGTCTCGCCGCAACGACCAGGCACGCTCCAGCACGACGGTCAGGGCCGTCACGGAAAGACCCAGCAAGAGCCACACAAAGGGGCCGCCATCCAACAATGATCGCATGAGTTTCTGAGGTGTTTGAAAATGGACAAACCGACTGCAGGGCCGGTGTCAGTAGTAATGGAAGGTGAAAGTAATTTCGCGAGGATCCAGCGCCTGGGCTTTCAAAACGCTGGGCCAACGACCGAAGGGCGATGCCCCCATGACCGCCGCTTCGCAAGTGAAACTGAGCGTCTCGCCGACGGTGGATTCAGCGGTGGTCATTTGGGAAATAGACCCATCGCCGTGCAACCGGAATTTGAGCACCACCTTGCCGGTGCGCTCCAAGGCGTAGTGCCGCTCTTCCAAAAGAGCCCACCAGCGTTCCTGCACGGCGGCGATCATCCGCAGGTCGTATTCGCCAAAGGGCGTGCTTTTGACGTCGAAGGACGGCGAGATACTGAAGCGACTGGATCCGCCCGCTTGCAGCATCTTTTCACCGCGGACAATCCCCTTCTGCTCCATGGCCTGCGCCAACCGTTTGATAGGCTTGCGTCTCGGGGCGCCAGACTCCTGGGCTTCAACGGGCTTGCGCTCTTCTTGAGGGCGCTCGGTCGTGGCCTTGGGTTCCACCTTGGCCAATTGGGTTTCGCCCGGATTCTGAACCCCTCCTAAGGGCTGGGCCTTTTGGGAGTCTTTCTTCTCTTGGCGAACTGCCGTCTCCGGAGTCGCCGGAACTTCTTCCACCTTCGGCTGAGCCTGAGGCGGGGCCGGTGACGGCTTGGCCGTGTCGAAGGTCTTGGGCATCGTCTTCTGGACGCCCGTGATTTCCGGATCCTTGAGCGCCTTCTGCGACGGAATGGGCTGACCCGAAACCGCATTGGCCGCTGAGTAGAACTTGGCGTCCCTCGGCGGATCCTTCACCGCCAACGCCGGATCAACTTCAATAAAGGTCAGAGGCACTTCTTGCCACGCCGGATCCTGTGCGGGATCCACAGGTTTCACGGGCATCGGCGCGGTGGGTTGGACCAGATTCTTGACCCATTCGGGGGCCTGTTCCGGGGCCTTGCGAACCCACACCGCGGCACCGGTCCACAAGAGGAAGACAACGAGATGAACGACGAGCGCGACCACCGCCGCCCACCCAAGCGGGCGGAGATCCGGCCGTCGCCAGGGAACTGTGCCTGCCATGTCCATCATCTCGCGGGGGCAAAACTGGCGCACGGTTGCCTCCGGGGCAACGGGAAGTTGGATGCGCGAGATTCTGGCCCCATTAAAAATGAGCCTTGGCTGCAACGATTCTGTTCAGGCTCGACTCCACGGCGAAGCACCCCTGCCCTGAGCCAACACCCGAAACGAGCGGCCAAAGTGCTCGGGGTGGGTCAAGGTTTGGAAGGCACGGACGCGTTGAGAGCTCCAATCTGGGAAGCCTCCCGGTCTCCGCTGGGTCGATTCCAGGATTCGCATGAGAAACCGTGATTGGCGTTCCCGGTACCAGGGCGTCAACCCTTCTTGCCGAGCGGCCTCAGCGACGGCGCTGAAATTGACATGAGCCGTCAAGTCCACCTCGCCCGGAGACGAGAGAAGGTCGTCGGACACCCGGTGCCGGTGGTAAGCCCGCAGCGTTCCCGCCGATCGTCCGGGGGTCAGAAACTCCTCCGCCTCCAACCCGTAATCGAAGGTGATGAGGCAGCCTTCTTGCAGGGCGGCTGCGGCCCGTGCCCACCAGGCCACCGCAGCCGGGCTCCGCTCGCGGACAAACCCCTCGGGCAGAACCGACTGCAATTCGTCCGGCAAGTTCCACTCCGCCGGCGCCGACGTGGGCAGTGCCATCCAGTCGAACCGGCCGTTTTTCCAGCACACACCCTGCTCCACCCATCGGCGCTGGGCAGCACTCCAGCGCCAGCGTTCCACGGGGAAGGCATCGAGGAGTTCGTTGGAGAGAATCACCCCGCGCACACGGTCCGGCATCGCCTCGCTCCAGGCCACGCGGTCGCCGAAACGGGCCAACCGTTCGCGCTGCCAAGCCTGACGTATGGCACTCGGCTCGATGATTCGATAACTCAAGCGCTCAAGGCCCTTACCGACTCCACGCATCAGGGCATCCAGAATATCTTCCGCCCACCGGCCATCGTGAGCCCCAGCCTCAACAATCTCCACGGGCCCGTCGGGCAGCCCATCGGCTGCGCCGACCTCGTGCTCGATCCAGTAGGCCATCAATTCGCCAAAGAGGGATCCCACCGAGACACTGGTCGCGAAATCCCCGCCGCGACCCACGATCCGAGGCGTGCGCTCGTAATACCCAAGACCCGGCTCATAAAGCGCCATCTCCATGTAGCGGGCCCAGGGAATGGCTCCACCCGCAGTTTCCAGGGCGGCCTGGATCCGCTCGATGAGAGCTCGAGAGCGTTCCATCGAAGGCTCCGTCAGCCCAGAATGCGGCGCTTGGCAAGGATCGCTCATGAGCGGGTGGGCTCCAGATCGATGCTCCACACGCGTTGCCCGTCTCGATTCAAATGGGTCACCGTCGCCACCTGGGTCACCGGGGCAATACGGACCGACCCGAAGTATTGCTCCGAGCTCCACGGGCCCGACGAGGCCTGCCCCGGTTTGCGGGAGGAAAACCGAACTTGCGGCCCGAACGTGTTGTCGAGAGTTCCCGGCCCGAAGGTCCCCGCATGGATCGGGCCGCTCACAAACTCCCAAAAGCCATCGAACTCGGAGAACTGGGCCTGCGCGGGGTCATAGAAATGCGAGGCGCAGTAATGCACATCGGCCGTCAGCCAGACCACATTGCGGACTCGATGATCTCGCAAATGGCGCAGCAGCGACGCGATCTCCAATTCACGCCCCAGCGGAATCCCGTCGCCATTGGCCCCGTTTTCGAAAGCGTCGGCACCATCCCGCACCATCAAGCCGAGTGGCATGTCCGAACACACAAACTTCCAGGTCGCTGTGCTGGCCGCGAGCGCCTCTTTGAGCCACGCCAGTTGAGATCGCCCCAAATAATCGGTATCGGGCCCGGAAACCGGCTGCCGGTTGGGACCGTTGGGGCCGCGATGGGACCGGAGATCCAGGAAGAACAATTCACAATGGGGCCCACGACGAATGCGCCGATAAATCCGCCGCTGCGGATGGCTGCGGATCGGCATGTACTCGAAAAAGGCCTGCCGGGACCGCGCCGCCAGAAGGTTGACGTCCCGAACCCGATACCCCGCCGAAACCGGCAAAACCTCACCCGGGTACCAATTGTTCAGCACTTCATGATCATCCCACTGAGCGAACATGGGGACGCGGGCATTGAAGCGTCGCACGTGGGAATCCAGCAGGTTGTAGCGGTAGTTCCCGCGAAACTCACCCAAGG
>CANHYD010000253.1 GCA_947464705.1 Verrucomicrobiota bacterium
CCGGGAGTCGGTGCAGCCTTGGGTTGGAAGGGCCGTCCTTCGGTTCCGGTGGGTCAGTGGGCCAAGCCCTTCGCCCTGCAGGCTTGGACGGTGGGTGGGGTGGTCGTCTGGACCGTCTTTCAGGGGCTGTTCCCAATCCGGCACGCCCTGATTCCCGGAGATGTCCGGGTGACCTTCGAGGGCCTGGAATGGAGTTGGCGTCTCAAGGCCGAGGTGTACCAGAGCACCCCGGTGGTGATTTCGGTGCGCGATCCGGTGATCCAACCCTCCGCGTCGGGAACCGGAGGCGGAAGCATCGACTGGAAAGCTTGGGGTGGGGATCCGGTGATCTACCATCCGTTGGAACCGGGGCAAGTGGACTGGGCGAGGCTGCCGGAAGTGGTCGTGCTGCTGGACCCTTGGACTGGCGACCGGATTCTCTACAACACCCTGTCGGCCTCCGTCACCGATCGGTCTGAGTCCGCCGCCAAGGTTCGCATCCAGCAACTCTGGAAGCAGCGGTACGGACGCCTCCCGGATTCGGTCAACCGTACCACGCCACTGGCCCGCATTGTCGAAGGCTATGAGCGCTCCATGCGCGCCCGGGGTTATACGTTCCGCAACCCTCAGGAAACCTTGGACGCCCTCAACACCCTCAATGGGCGCTTCGGTGATGGAAAACTCATGCCGGTGTTGCGCCGCATGGATCCCTTTGCCATGACGGCCACGCGCCCGTCTCCCGGGGTGTTTCTGGTGATCGAAGACCGCCAACTCATGAAGCCGGGTTCGTCTTTACCGCCGAGAATCAATCCGGAGGTTTGGCGTGAAGAAGTCGATTCCGGTGTCGCCGGTCCGATGCGGGTGTTCCACGAACCCCTGGGAATGGGCGAAGGGGACATGCTGCCCCGCTGGTACGTGAATGAATCGACAGATGCCGACGGGCCGCGGGTCGAGTTCCGTTGGAATCTCTTCCGGGATGTTGGGCCGTCCAAGGGGATGCACCTCAGCACTCAGCCATTCTTGCTGCGCCGCTATGCCCAGCGCGTGGCCGATGCGTGGGCCTTGGATCAGGGACGCCGCCCCGAGGTTCGCGCCCGGACCCAGTTGTCGCTCAATCGTCGGCCCTTCAATCCGGTGGTGGATCCAACCGCGGACCTGGCTTCGGTGCCGCTCCGCTGGTTCGGGCACAATCCGTGGATCCTGGATCTTCAGCGGGGCAGCCCGGGGAGTCTTCAGCCGGACGGCTCCGGCAATTGGATTCCGGCCCCGGGCGTCTCGGCACCTATTTCGCCGTCCCGGCCTCCGTCCCAGCCTTGATGGGTTCCAAGGTCAGGGGATCGCGCAGGGGTAATTCGGTCAACGGGGCCGGGACCAGTTTTTCGAGCGAGACGGGGTGGTCTGGGTGGCCTTTGAGGATTTCCTCTTGGTTGCCCACCACCAGGATCGAGACTCGTTCCGGATGCAAGTGCTTGGCGGCGACCCGCTGGATGTCCTCGCGTTGCACGCGTTCGAGGCGTTGTCGGAAGCCCTTCCAGAAGTCGGGGGCCTTGGCGAAGCGGCCGGTGAATTCCTCGCGGGCAAAGATCCCGGCCACCTTGGACTTGGTGTTGAAGTTCTCCGGAAAGCTCTCGATGAATGAGCGCTTGGCCGTTTGGAGTTCCTCGTCGGTCACCGGACCCGCGGCCATGCGCTTCATTTCTTCGAGCACGATGCTGGTCGCGTAGGTGACCGTGCGGCTCTTGCTCTGGAAGCCCGCCCGGAACGTCGAGGGGTACCAGACCCCTCCGGGAAACGCACTGCCGGCTGAATACGCCAAACCCTCATCGCTGCGCACCCGGTTCATGATCCGCGAGGTGAAGCCGCCTCCGCCGAGGATGTCGTTCATCAGCAGGATCGCCGGATAATCGGGATCATCGCGCATCACACCGGGCAGCAGGATCGACACACGCCCTTGGGGGACGTCTTTGTTGACCACATAGACCCCAGGAGCGGCCGGCTTGAGTTGGGTGGGGATCGGCGGTGGGACTTCACCCGGGAACGGCCAGTCGGCGAAGAGCTTTTCCAGCGCCTGGACCATGGCGGCACGCTCGAAGTCTCCGCTGACGGACACGATGAAATTGTTCGGATGGAACCAGCGCCGATGGAAGGCTTGGAGGTCTTCCCGCTTCAGGGAGTTGATGCTGCCCGAGGTCGGTTGGCGCGCAGCCCAGAATTGATTTCCGTAGCTCAGGTTCTCCAGCTCGCGGGCCTCGATGGAGGAGGAATCGTCATTGCGCTGCTGGAGCGCTTGGAGGGTCTGCTGGCGCTGGAGTTCCAGCTTGTCGGCCTGGAATCGGGGTTGGGTCAGCACCTCGCGCAGGATCGACAGGCCTTCCGGCAAGTCCTTGGAGAGGAGGTTCAGGCTCACCGTGCCGAGGTCGTCACCGATGGACGCCGCCATTTGCGCCGCGAGGAAGGCCAGACGTTCGTCCAAGGCTTCCGCAGTCTTGGAAACGGTCCCACCCCGCACCAGCAATCCTCCGGTGAACGCGGCCAAGCCCTCCTGACCCACCGGGTCGAGGTAGGCTCCGGAGCGCACCAGAATGGACACGGTCACCAGTGGCAATTCCCGATCCGGAACCACATACGCCACAGGTCCGGCCTTGAGGGCGACCCGGTACTCGCGGGGGTCCGGCGGCTCGTAGTTCAGGGCTGGAAACTTCAGGGCCTCCGGCCGGGGCGGGATGGCCGGAAGCGTGTCCGCCGACAACGCCGCGGTCAGAGCAAGGAGCGCCAGGTGCCGAATCAACATGGGGAAACCATCCTCAGTGGGTGAGGCTTCGGCAAGCCCCTCCCGAGAGCCCGTCAACTCACCCGATGGATCCGGTGGGTCTCAGAGCGCCCCGCGAGGTCGATCTTCACCGAATCCCCCTGCCGGTGGCCCATCAATTGCCGGCCCAGGGGAGACTGCGGCGTGATGACCATGACCTCTTGACCGTCGACCGTGACCTCCGTGCCGCCGGCCCGGGGCGCCAGCAAGTAGGCCGATAGGATGCCGCGACGTTCCGTTTCCACGTAGGCCCCCAGGTCGATGGGGTTGTCCGTGGTGAAGGGACGCTGGGTCATCGTCCGAATTTGTTGGATTGAGGCCTCCAATTCACCCACCTGACGTGCTTGTCCGCGGGCCAGGTAGGATGCCTCAAGGCCTCGCGTGTCGTACTTGTTCTCCGCCTTGCTCTGTTCGTGGGTGGCTTCGGCCCGGGCCGCACTCGCCGCCTTGAGGTAGAGCGAAATGTCCACGGTCAGTTTTTCAACGATGTGCTGAATGAGGATCGCTTTGTTCATGGGTCTCGGTGCCGGCAGGAGACTGTCGAGCGAGGTCCCGGCGGGAAAGCGGAGAGTGTGCCGGCCCCCCTTGGGAAAGAAACTCTATCCGCGGCCATTGATCTCGGTAGGCTGGTGACGTTATGAGCCATTCCGCTCCCAATTCAACCATGGCCGTGTTCCTCGATTTAGAGAACATCGCGCTTGGAGCCCGAGACGCACGGTTCCCGCGGTTTGATATCCAGAAGGTGTTGGAGCGGTTGCTGCTCAAGGGACACATTGTGGTCAAGAAGGCCTACTGTGATTTCGACCGCTACAAGGAGTTCAAGCGCGACTTGCACGAGGCTGCCTTCGAGTTGATCGAGATCCCGCACCTGCGCATGTCCGGCAAGAACTCGGCCGACATCCGCATGGTCGTGGATGCGCTCGACCTTTGCTACACGAAGGGACATGTCGATACGTTCGTCATCCTGAGCGGTGACTCGGACTTTTCTCCGCTGGTGTCCAAGCTGCGGGAGAACGACAAGACGGTGATCGGGGTCGGGGTGAAGAACTCCACGTCGGACCTCTTCATCAACAACTGCGACACGTTCATCTACTACGACGATCTGGTCCGCGCGACGCCTTCGCGATCCCGAGTCCGTCCCAAGGCGCCAGCGCCGGTGGCAGCCACGGGTCTCTCGTCCGCGTCCTCCGCCAAGGCGGCGATCGTGTCCCCGGTGGATGCTAAGGCGACACTGCTGGAAAAAACCTTCGACCAGGTGGTCGAGACCGTGGAAGACCTCGCCGAAGAACGGGACGAAGACGACGTGATCTGGGGTTCGATGATCAAGCAGGCCATCAAGCGCCGTAATCCGGGATTCAACGAGCGGGCCTGCGGGTTCCGTTCCTTCAACGACTTGCTGATCGAGGCCAAGAAGCGGGGTCTCATTGATATGGAAGCCGACGCCAAGAGCGGCGGTTATGTGGTCCGTCCGATTCCCTGAGAGGGTAGTCATGCGGCGACATCGCAGGAAATGCCGCTGGGGTTTCATGCTCGCCGTCGCGGGCTGGATCGCTTCGGTCGGCGTGGGTCCCGCCGTCAATCTTGGAGCCTCTGAGGCTTCTTTCCGGCTGGAGCGCC
>CANHYD010000254.1 GCA_947464705.1 Verrucomicrobiota bacterium
GGTCATCCTGCGCATCGGAAACGAATACTGGGCCATCGAGCGCGGTGGCACCTTCGCTCAACGGCACAAACTCAAACCGGAGCAACTGCCCCCGGGCATCGCCCAATTCTGAATCCCCTTTCCTTTACTCCATGAACATTCAACGGCCCTTCCGTTTGGCTCTCGCCCTCAGCCTGGGTCTTGGTCTGAGCGTCCCGAACCCATTTGCCCAAGCGCAAACAGCCGGTGCGGGATCCGCCAGTCCAGGATCTGGCACTGTGCCCGCCACGCCCAGCCCGGCCGCACCCGCCGCAACGCCCGTTCCGACGCCGACGACGGCGACGGCGAAGGACAGCCCCACCGACGGCCCGGCAGCCACCCCATCCAACGCGAAGAACATCCGCTTTCAGTTCGATGGGATTCCGTACGCCGATGTGATTGAGCGCTTCGCGCAGATGTCGGGAAAACCGGTGGTGGGTGAACTGAACATTCCGGGCACCATCACCTTCAACGACTCCAACGCCTACAATTACGCCGAGGCCTTCGACACGCTGAACGTCATCCTGTCGATGAAGGGGCAGATGATCGTCGAGGAGGGCAACTTCCTGCGCGTGCTCCCCTTCAAAGAACTCCCCCAGACGCCGTTGCGGATTCTGCGCGGCGGTGACAAGGCAGACGGGGTCCGTCCCGGCGAAGTGGTGACCGTAGTGCTTGAACTCAAGAACCTGGACGCCAAGGAAATCTCCGAATCGATCACCAACCTGCTCTCCACCGCAGGATCCGTGGCACCGTTATCCCGCGGACGTGGACTCATCCTCACGGACCGTCTGGCCAACATTCAGCGGGTGAAGTCGCTCATCAGCTCGGTCGACAACGAGACAGCCGCCCAACGGCAGATGAAGACCTACACCTTGCTCCATGCCTCCGGAGCGGTTGTGGCCGACCTCATTAACCGCACCTTCGGTGTGACCACCGCCCCGAAGCGCACCCAATTCAATCCCAACTCGAAGCAACTCGACGTCCTGCCGGCCGATCCCAACGACTACGTGACGGCCGTGTACGATGACGCTTCCCGCACGCTGGTCCTCTTCGGCCCCCGGGAGCGACTGACGCTGGCCGACGAACTCATCAGCCGTTTTGAAGACGGTGGAACCGGAGCCGGTGATGTCCGCATTTACACCCCCGAGGTCATCAAGGCCGAAGAACTGGCCAACATGATCCGACAGGCCATCCCTGGAGTCGCCGCCGCCAACGAAACGGGATCCGCGGCCGCGACCAAGGCCCGGGTCATCGCCGAGAAAGACACCAACCGACTGATCGTTGCCGCACCGCTGGCCGGAATGGCCGACCAGATCGAGGCTCTGGTCAACCGCCTCGACAAGCCCGTCCACGGCTCCGGTCGCACCGCGGCCACCAGCGCTCCGGGCAAGACTCAGGCCGTGCAAATCACCCGCGTCTTCCGGACTCGCACCTCGGAAGTGAAGAATGTGGGCAAGATCCTGAGCGAGGCTCTCACCAAGACGCTGCCCAATGGCCAGAAGGTCGCCACCGCCAGTGTCTCGGTGGAACCGGGCAGCCAGAGCATCGTGGTCACGGGGTCCCCCGGCGACGTGCAAACTGCCACCGACATCATCTCGCAACTGGAGACCGGCTCCACCAATCCGAAGCCGCAGCAAACCCGCTTCATTGACCTCGGCAGCGTCTCCGATGCCAAGCGCATCGTTCCCCTCGTCGAGCAAATCTACCGCAGCGAGGTCACCGGCGGCAGCGCTGGGGGTTCCGCTCACGCCAAGATCATGGCCGAGCCCAACACCAGCCGACTGATTGTCACCGCCTCCGAAGAACACCTGACCCGCATCGAGGAGATCGTTCGCAACCTCCGCGCTGAAAAGTCCAAACCCCTTCAGCGCTCGTTGCACATCCTGGCGTTGCGCAACGCCCGACTGGAAACCGCCTTCACCAGCCTCAACAGCCTGATCAACGAGCGCATGGCCGACCGGCGTTTTGAAGACCAACCGAAGCCGTCGGTGGTTGCCGACAATGTCAACAACCGGTTGCTGGTCACGGCGACCGAAGAGCAGAAGAAGGAAATCGAAGCCATCTTGGCCGTGGTGGACCTCGCCCCGGAGCGCCAGAAGCGCCAGATGGCGGTCATCCCGGTCAACGGCAAGTCCCCGGCCGAGCTGATCACGCTGGCAGGCCAAATGATGAGCCAACTGGGTGAGCAACCGAGCAATCCCCAGCTTGAGCCCAAGCTCATTCCTGACGCCTCGGGCAAGCAGATCATCGTGCTGGCCACCGACTCCGACATCCAACGGGTGCGCGCCCTCATCCAGCAACTCGACGCCACCACGACCTCGGCGGTCAGCCGCCAGTTCCGCAACGTCGAACTGCACAACCGCAACGCGGCCGAACTCACCCCCTTGGTCCAGCAACTCTATCAGGAGCAAATCAAGGGTGCCTCCGAGCCTCCGGGCGGTCCCGCCACCCTGATGACCGATGCCAAGAACAACCGCATCATGGTCAGCGGTGCCGAGCGGGAAATCACTCGCGTGGAGGCCATCATCCGCCAGTTGGACCCCGCGGGTCAGAAGAGCGCCAAGGAGGAGACCCGCATCATTCGCCTCAAGACGGCGGTCGCCTCGGACATCTCCAGCCTCGTCGAAAAGAGCCTCGGCTCCCAGACCCAGGCCGTGAAGGTGCTGGTCGATACCCGGAGCAACAGCTTGGTGATCACGGGCGAACCAGCCGCCGTCGAAGCCGCGGCCAAGATCATCCGCGAACTCGATGTGCCTTCCGACGTGCAGCCTCGCGAGATGAAGGTCATCGAACTCAAGCAAGCCGACGCGGCGGCGCTGGCCACCCTGGCCACCACGCTCGCCACCGACCTGCTCAAGAGCCAGCGCGGGGCCGAATACACCCCCAAGGGTCGCATCATGCCCGACCCCGCGGCCAACCGCGTGATCATCTCCGCTCCCCGGGAAGAGATCACCCTCATCTCCCAGGTCGTGGAACGACTCGATCAGGCTCCAGAAGCGGCCGGCGGCGCGCGGGTCTTTCGGCTGACCAATGCCGATGCGTCCCAGGTGGTCAGTGTCGTCTCCAATGCCATGGTCAAGTTCGACGCGCGCAACCAACCCATCCGACGCGCCTCGGTCTCCCTCGACCGCGACTCCAACAGCATCGTGGTCTCGGGTTCCCGTCAGGATTTGAAGGATGCCGAGGGCATCATCCAGCGCCTCGACAATGAGGGAGGCGAGGGCTCCAGCGGGACTGGAGGCGGCTCCAAGAACCGCAGCCTGAAGATGGTTGAGGTCGTCGGTGAACCCGACACCCTCGCCACGGTCGCCACCCGGGTTTTCATGGCCCAGAACGCGGGGCGGTCGGTGACGAACTTGGTGAGCATCACCCCGGAGCCCAACGGCCGCCGCCTCATCGTGCTGGCGCCTGATTCGCTCATGGCACAGGTGGAGACGGTCATCTCGGCCCTCGACGCACGCCCGGACCAATCGCAGCGCCAACTGCACACCATCGAGCCTCAGGGCAGCCGCGCCGCCGATCTCTTGCCCATGGTCACCAAGATCTACGCCGAGCAGAACCAAGGACGCACCACCAAGCCTGCAACCTTGTATACCGACCCCTCCGGCGACCGGTTGATGGTGTTCGGCACCGCCGATCAAGCAGCAGCCGTTCGACAAATCGTCACCACGGTGGCCACCGAAATCCCGGAGACCCGCACCAACCGGGTATTCGAAATCGGCAAACCCGCCGAGGCCCAACGCCTGTTGCCTATCATCCAGCAGCTCTACAAAGACCAGGCTTCCAGCCGCCCTTCGGATGGCCCCGCCGACACCCAACTGCTCACCGAACCGCGCTCCGGACGCATCATCGCCTCGGGCCGGGCCTCTCATCTGGACCGCATCTCCGAAATCATCAACAACCTGAAGGCCACCAGCGGCACCAATCTCGGAC
The DNA here is from genome assembly GCA_947464705.1 of Verrucomicrobiota bacterium. Lineage (GTDB taxonomy): Bacteria > Verrucomicrobiota > Verrucomicrobiia > Limisphaerales > UBA9464 > SXXZ01. The sequence continues at coordinate 3,952 of CANHYD010000254.1, forward strand.
GCGAAACACGCACCTTTGAAGTCGGTTCGGCCAGCGATGTCCAGCGGGTGCAACCGCTCCTCCAGCAACTCTATACCGACCAGTGGAAGGAACGGGCCGACACCGACCCAGCCGACGCCCAAATCCTGGGCGACCCCCGGAGCGGCCGCATCATTGTCACAGGACGCCCCGACCACTTGCAGAAGATCGAATCCATTCTCCAGCAACTGGGAACCAGCCCGGCCAAGCCGGGGGCTGACTCCCGCGATGTCCGGATCATCGATCTGGCCACCGCCACCGCCTCGGAACTGGCCACCACGGTTCGCACCCTCTACCTCGATCAAGCCAAGGCCCGCTTTGGCACCACCCCGCCGGACACCACCATCACCTCCGACACGGGCAGCAACCGCCTCATCGTCGTGGGCGAGACCAA
>CANHYD010000255.1 GCA_947464705.1 Verrucomicrobiota bacterium
CTCTTGCGGAAGAAGCCCCTGCCAGCGCGACTGGTCACTCTGAATCGTTTCGGTGGGGTATGGCTTGAGGGCAACTTGAAAGCGACAGCAACGAGCCCGAGGTCTATGGTTCCAGCATGCGTGAGACCCTGCGGTGGATCGAAGTCCTGGCGCTGTTTCTGGTGATGTTTCCGACACTGGGACTGCAGGGCGATGCGCCGCCCTCGACCACCCGCCTGCCGGAGTTGATCCAAGTTCTTCGAACCAATCTTGCCCTGGGCTCTGGAGAGTTCGAAGCCCAAGCCTCTCAAGCATTGATCGAGCGCTTCGGGGTCCGGCCAGTGATGGGGGGCTCGACCGCCGGATCCACCAATAGTCCCGCCCCGGAACTGATCGCGCGACGAGAGCGCCTCGACGGGGGCATTCTGTACCTCCGCCTGGGTCGGGTGGACTCAGGGTTGCCCACGGCACTCCGGGCTGCACTCAACAACCAAGCCTGGACCACCAACGCCTCGGGTCTCGTCCTAGATCTCCGGTTTACCTCGGGCGACTCCCTTCCGGCGGCCGGTGAAACCGCTAGCCTCTTTTCCGACCGAACCGAGGCCATTCTCCACTGGGGCACCGGCTCGAGTTCCGGCTCAGGCGCCCAGCGCCTCTGGAGCCTCCCCATGGCCGTCTTGGTCAACAACCGGACTGAAGGGCCCGCCGAAGCGCTGGCGGCCACATTGAGACAAGAAACCGGAAGCCCCCTGATCGGACAAGCCACCGCCGGACGCCATGGAGTGTTCCGGGAGGTCAGCTTGGGAGATGGCACCCGCCTTCAGGTGCCGGCCGGACGCATCCGACTGGGCGATGGATCAACCCTGACTGCGGGCCCCATCCCACCGGACATCCGCATCCCGGTTCCGGAAAACACCGAACGCGGATTCCTCGAGAACCCCACCGCGGCCCTCAAATCCAATGGGACGAATGGGATCACTGGTGCCAACGGGTCCGCCTCCCTTCCACGAAGGAAAGTCACCGAGGCGGATCTAGTGCGGGCACAACGGAGCGAACCGACCGACTCGACGACCGAAACCCATGCGGCGGAAAAGGCCGTGGCGCCCATCCGGTTGGCCGACCCCGTCCTGGCCCGAGCGGCAGACCTCGTCCGTGGATTGAACGCCTTCCAGAAGGCGCGTTGACGCAGTCTTCTGGCTTACTGGAGCAAAGCCCGCATCGGACCGACTTTTTCAGGACCGGGCCGGCACGACGTTCCAGCGCTTGGCCTTCAATTCGAACCGAGGGAGGGATCCAGCGGGGACTGAGACGACAGAAATCCGCAACGACAACGCCTCATGAAGGCGGTCGGCCAGATCGTGACACACCGACTCCGACGCCTCGGCTTCGAGGGACACCGCCGCCAGATCGCCCGTTTGGTCCACCGTCACCCGGTACTCTCCGACCGCATCCAAGGACCGGACGACTGCCTCCACGGCCGAGGGATAGAGATTCACACCGCGAACGACCACCATGTCGTCCACCCGCCCCAAGATTCCCCCCTCGAACGTCCACCGCCCCCGCCATCGTCGCGGGCAAACCCAATCTCCGGTCCGGTAGCGGATGAGGGGCGAACCCACCCGCTTCAAGGTCGTCAGGACCAACTCACCGCGCGTCCCCTCGGACACGGGAGCCAACGTCTGAGGATCCACAATCTCCGCAAAGAACTGGGAATCGAGCAGCACCAGGCTTCCCGGCAGTTCGGCCGATTCATAGGTCACCGGGCCCGTCTCGGTCATCCCGTGGTGGTCGAACACCTGGGCCCCGGGCCAGGCGGCTTCGATGCGCGAGCGGACAGTCCTCTGACTCCCCCCCGGCTCACCGGCCACGATGATCTGCCGCACCCGACACTGGCGCAGATCGATTCCTTCAGCGCGGGCCGTCTCGGCCAAGTGCAGCGCATAGGTCGGCGTGCAGCACATCACGGTGAAGCCTTGTTCCATCAGCACTCTCAAGCGAAGCGCTGAACTCATCCCTCCCCCCGACACGGAAAGAATGCCCAGGCGCTGGGCCGCCTCGAAGGCCAACCAAAAACCCAGAAAAGGACCAAAACTGAAGGGGAAGAACGCCCGATCGCCCGGACCCACCCCCGCTTGCCGCAACACCTCCACCCATCCATCGGTCATGGCAGACCAACTCTCCGGGGTGTCCAGCCACCGCATGGGGGCGCCGTGTGTACCGCTGGTCTGGTGGCACCGCGTGTAGGCGGTCACCGGGAAGGTGAGGTTGGATCCGTACGGTGGAAAGGCCGCCTGATCGGCCACCAGTTCGGCCTTGGTTGTCAGCGGAAACCGCGTCCGAAAATCCTCCAACGACGCCGGCAAGGCCGAACACCCCACCGATGCGTACTTCCGCCCGTAAAAGGGATTGCTGGGCAAAACCGCCCCCAGCAGCGACCGAATTGCATCCAACGGGGGCACGGCCGCCAAGGCCGCCCCAGTGGACGGATGTCCAATGTCGCTCACGCGCTGGGGTTCACGGTCACGGGTGAAACACTGAGTGAGCCCGGCTCAGTGGGCATTGGTCGAACCGCCCGCGGGAACGGCGGGAGCGACAACCCCGGCCGCCGGCTTGGCCGGGCCACCGGTGTTCGACGGCGCGTACTTGGCCACCATGAAGGCCCCGGTCGCCGCCAGGACGCAGCCCAGAATGAACGGCAGCGGAAGGGACTTGATTCCCCCCTGCGGCGGATGCAGCAGCATCGCGACCAGCGTGTTGATGACCGGAGCGCCACCGAAAACGATGGGCATCACCGCCGCGGCGGCGGCTCCCTTGTAAATGGGCGCAGCGGCCCCCAACGCGAGCACCAAGGTGAACGCTCCCACGGCACCCGCCGCTCCGGCGATTAGGCTCCACTGAATCCCCATCGGAGTAAGGCTCCAGTTCGAACCCCGAACCTTCAGGAGTATCGCCGAAGCCACGCCGATGATGGCATAGGCGATACAAACAAACAGGAAGGCCTTCAAACCCGCATGCGGGGTTTCCGACCCCATCGGCATGTAGCCGCGGCCCTTGTGCAGGATCACGCCGTACACACCCCAAGAGAGCACCGTCAGAAGGGCGAAAATCAGCCACGTGTTGCCAGGACCAGCCGCCGCAGGAGCAGGATTCATTGTGTAGAGAGGCTACGTGCGGCTGCCGCAAACGGCAACAAGTCCAGCATCCGACAGGTGACATGGAGGGGCGTCTCCCCGCACCATCCGATCCCGATGCAAGAATTGATCTCCAAGGCCGCGGCCTTGTTGGAAGCCCTGCCCTACATCCAACGGTTCTCCGGACAGACCTTCGTGGTGAAGTACGGCGGCAGTTTTATGGACTCACCCGATCCGGCCATCCGCAACGGCGTCGCCCGAGACATCGTGTTTCTGGAGGCGGTGGAGATCAACCCGGTGGTCGTCCACGGGGGTGGCAAGGCCATCACCCGAGCCATGGAAGCCGCCGGCCTGAAGGCCCACTTCATCCAAGGACAACGCGTGACCGACGCCGCGACGGTTGAAGTGGTGGACCAAGTCTTGTCGCGCGAGATCAACCCGGAGGTGGTGAAGACCATTCAGTCACTGGGCGGTGCGGCTCGAGGGTTTGCCGGCACCGACCTTTTCACCTGCAAGAAGCTCTGGCTTCACGATGCCGCCGGCAACCCGGTGGACATCGGCTACGTCGGCGAAGTGACATCCGTGAACACCGAACCCTTGATGGACTGCATCCGTCAGGGAATTACCCCGGTCATTAGCCCCACCGCCCGCGGTGAAGACGGGCATGTGTACAACTGCAACGCCGACGTGGCCGCGGCCATGGCTGCCATCGCCCTCAAAGCCTGCCGGTTGGTCTTCATGTCGGACGTCCCCGGCCTGATGCGCGACCCGAAAGACCCCGCCACGGTCATCTCACACCTGTCCGTGTCCGAGGTCCCAGGTCTCAAGGCCACCGGCGTCGTGGACAAAGGCATGATCCCCAAGGTGGACAGCGCAGTTTCAGCACTGAAATCTGGCGTCCAAAAAGTCTCCTTCGTGGATGGCCGCGTGCCGCATTCCGTCTTGCTGGAGATCTTTACCGACGCCGGCGTTGGCACCGAAGTGGTCCTTCAGTAACGCAGCGGCGCGGGTTGCCACGGGGTCGGCAAGATCCGGCCACCCGAACCAAACCCTCAGACGCTGCAAGGAGCCAGGATGGCATCGCTCATCCCGTGAATGATCTTTTTGTCGGCCGGATTGAGCGTGGCCAAGATGCCTCCGAGTTTTGGACGGGCCTGATCCCCATCGCCGGACACGAA
>CANHYD010000256.1 GCA_947464705.1 Verrucomicrobiota bacterium
AGTTTCGGGCGGGATGATTGGGACATTGCCGAGTCGGGGCCTGTCTCGCACTCTTACCCGGCCGTATGAATGAATCTCAGAATCTCGACGAGTTGCTGGTGTCCCGGTCCGACCAGGCCCGGCGACCCGCCGAGCCCTGCACCGTGGTGATCTTTGGCGCCTCCGGCGACCTGACCGCGCGCAAGCTCATCCCAGCTCTCTATCACCTGACGCTCGAGAAACTGATGCCGCAACCCTTCCGCATCGTGGGGTTCGCACGGCGCGAGAAGAGCGACGAAACTTGGCGGACTGAACTGCGTGAGGCGCTCAACAAGTTTTCAAGGACGCAGCCAGTTCAGGAGGATGTGTGGAACGCATTCGCGGCCAATATCCATTACTGCCAGGCTGACATGTCCGACGAGTCCGGTTACCAGAAGCTCAAGGCCCTGGTGCACGGGTTTCCCGACGAACGCCTCAGAACCAATTTGCTGTTCTACCTGGCCACCAATCCCAGTCAGTTTGGTGAGGTCACTGGCCACTTGAGTGCGGTGGGCCTGTTGCAAAAGGCAGAGTCCAAGGTCACGCCGGAGCGGATCGTCGTGGAGAAACCCTTCGGACACGATTTGGAAACGGCGGAGGCGTTGAATTTGGAGCTGACGCGCTTTGCTCACGAAAAGCAGATCTTCCGCATCGACCATTATCTCGGGAAGGAGACGGTCCAGAACATCCTGACCTTCCGGTTTTCCAACGGCATTTGGGAACGCCTGTGGAACCGCGAGTGCATTGATCATGTCCAGATCACCGTGGCCGAGAAGCTGGGCGTGGGTTCGCGCGGCGGTTACTACGAAGAGGCGGGTGCCATTCGCGACATGGTCCAGAACCATGTGCTCCAGGTGCTCTCACTCGTGGGTATGGAGCCGCCGAGTTCTTTGGAGGCTGAGAACGTGCGTGACGAGAAGGTCAAGCTGCTCAAGTCGATCCGTCCGATGACTCCGGCCCAGGTCGCTGAAAACGTGGTCCGTGGCCAGTACTTCGCGGGCGAGGTCGATGGCGAGCTGCGTCCGGCCTACCGCAGTGAGACCAAGGTGAAGCCCAATTCGCACGTCGAGACCTTCTTGGCGATGCGCCTCTTTGTGGACAATTGGCGCTGGCATGGGGTGCCTTTCTACATCCGCACCGGCAAGAACCTGCCGCTCAGTGCCAGCGAGATCCGCGTCCAGTTCAAGAGCGCTCCCAACATCCTCTTCGCGGCCAAGGATCAGCTCGACTCCAATTCTTTGACGCTGCGGCTCCAGCCCAACGAGGGCATGACCCTGCGCTTCAATGGCAAGGTGCCCGGTGGCGCGGCCGAGTTGAGGCCGGTCCGAATGCACTTCAGCTATGATTCCGAATTCGGGGCCTACACCCCGGAGGCCTACGAGCGCTTGTTGCTCGAGTCGATGGCGGGCGACGCCACGCTCTTCATTCGCCGCGACGAAGTGGAGACGGCTTGGAAGATCGTGGATGCCATCCGCAGGGCCTGGGTGGGCAAGCCGCTGACCAATCGGGAGTTTTACGCGGCCGGCACCTGGGGGCCTGCCGCGGCCGATGACCTCTTGGCCAAGAGTGGTCATGAGTGGCGCAATCCTCAGTCGAAGCACTGAACTTGCGCAGCTACGTAGCAAGAAGAGGGCGACCACTGCCGCAGCGGTGGTCGCCCGTTTTTTTCGGGGGCCGCGGTTCGACTATTCCTTGTCGTACTGCCGGCTGAAATCGAGGACCAACTGACGCTGCTCGCCGTTTCGCAGCAGAACCACGATTACCCGATGCTTTTCGGCAACATTGCCCAGAGCCTCACTGTGGATGGACTTCACGTCGGCCGGTGAGACCACCTCCTTGCCGTCGATCTTCAGCAAGATGTCCTGCGGGGACAGGCCTGCCTGAGCGGCGTTGCCGGGGAACTTCACGCCGTAAATGAAAACTCCCTGATTGCGGTGGAAGAAGAGGTCGGGGTTGTCGAACTGGTTGATGGCCTTGACCGTAAAGTCCCAGCGGCGGCACTCGATTTCTTCGCCCTCTACCTTGCCCTTGGCACGCGGCACCATGGAGGCCGTCTGGGTCTGTCCCTTGCGGACGAACTCTAGGGCGGCGGGCTTGCCCTTGGGCAAGAGCCCGAGTCGTTGGCGTACTCCCGGCAGGTCTTCGACCGTAAGCCCCGTCACGGCCGCACCATTGATCTTCACGATGCGGTCTCCGGTTTGGATCCCGGCGCGGCGGGCGGGGCTTTCCGGATCAGTCTCCGCCACCATGACGCCCTCATTCTCGGGAAAATAGACGTTCCGGTTGAAGTCTTTCAGGGGCTGCAGTTGGAGGCCCGTCCAGCTCCAGTCCATCTTGCCATGTTCCCGGATCTGATCAGCCACCACTCGAGCCACCTCGATAGGCACGGTGAATCCGAGGTCGCCCCCTCCGCCCATCATCCCTCGTGTATTGAGCCCGACCACCTCGCCCAGCGTGTTCACCAGCGGGCCGCCGGAGTTGCCGGGGTTGATCGAGGCGTCGGTTTGGAGCCACGAGCTGTACTCACTGGAACCCGGTAGGTAGCGGTGGGTGCAGGAAATGATGCCGATCGACACCGAGCGGGAGAGTCCGAAGGGCGCACCCATCGCCATCACGAAGTCTCCTTCTGCCAAGTTGGTCGAGACCCCCAATCGCGCGAAGGGCAGGGGTGCCGCGTCGGCGGGCCGTTCGAGTTTCAGCAGGGCGACATCGGTGTCTTTGTCGGAGCCGAGAACCTTGGCCTTGAAGGCTTGACCATCCGAGAGCAGGCAACGGACTTCGGTGGCCTTGTCGACCACATGCCAGTTGGAGAGCAATTCGCCATCGGCCGAAATGAGCACGCCAGAACCGGACACCTCTTGGGCTTGGCGCTTGCCCCCTTGCATGTCTTCACGGACGCACTTGATGAAGACCACCGAGGGGAAAACCCGATCCTTCGCCGATCGAACCACCTTTCGGAAATCAAGAGTCTCCAGGCCCTTGGGAAGGGCGTCGTCGGCCACGACAGTGTGCGGAGAATGTCCCAAGAGGAGACCCAGTGCGAGAAGGGGCGAGAGTATCCGGTTCACGTGTGGAGTCATCCTACAGCCTGCTGCGGGCCTGTCGAGTTGGAGGGGCCTCAGACCGATCGATGCAGAAATCTGTCGCTCGCCGGCTCGTTCTCTGGCAGTTCCATGTCTTCCTGTGGAGCGCAACCGACGGCGGTTCGGGGAGGATTGCCAAATCCGGTTGAATCCCAGGAGTTTGCCAACGATGAGCAAGACCAAAGCCACCGCATCCGCAGCGCCCGCACCCAAGCTCAAGCTGGGATTGCCCAAGGGATCGCTGCAGGAAGCCACCCTCGAGAAATTCGCCAAGGCCGGATGGAACATTTCTGTGTCCAGTCGGAGCTACGAGCCGTACGTCGATGATCCTGAGCTGCAGATCCGCCTGATTCGGGCCCAGGAAATCGGTCGCTACGTCGCTTTGGGCTATCTGGATGCCGGTCTAACCGGTGTGGACTGGATCCACGAGAATGGCGTGGCCGGAGATGTCCATGAGGTGGGCGAATTCGTCTTCAGCAAGGCCACGCGTCAGCCCACTCGCTGGGTGTTGGCCGTGCCCGAAGAATCGGAGATCCGGACGGTGAAGGATCTGGAGGGCAAGCGCATCGCCACGGAAGTGGTGGGCATGACGCGCCGCTGGCTCCGCAAGCACGGCGTGAAGGCCGAGGTTGAATTCTCTTGGGGAGCCACCGAGGTGAAGGCCCGTGAGTTGGTCGACGCCATCGTCGATGTCACTGAGACCGGTTCGTCGCTGCGGGCCAACAAACTGCGTATCGTCGACACCTTGCTGGTCTCCACGCCGCGCCTGGTCGCCAACAAGGCGGCTTGGAAAGATCCGTGGATCCGCTCGAAGATCGAGACCATCGCTCTGCTCCTCAAAGGTGCCATCGAGGCCGAAATCAAGGTGGGCCTGAAGATGAATATCCGGGAGAAGGACTTGCCAAACCTGTTGCAAAGCTTGCCCTCGCTCCGTAATCCTACTGTCTCAGGTTTGAGTCAGTCGGGCTGGGTAGCCGTGGAAACCATCATCGACGAACCGGTGGTTCGTGAGCTGATTCCTCGACTGAAGGCTTTCGGAGCCGAAGGCATCATCGAATATCCGCTGAACAAGGTGGTTTACTGACAACGACAACTCAAGACCGACACTGATATGGGTTCACTCAAGAAACGTCGCAAAGCGAAGATCAACAAACACAAGCGTCGGAAG
>CANHYD010000257.1 GCA_947464705.1 Verrucomicrobiota bacterium
CCTCTGAAGATGCGGGACACGGCTTACCGTCCCTTGCTGCACGGGTTGGCGGTCGACCGCATCGCCCCGACCGAACGGCGTGCCGATGGCTCCTGCTTCCGGGGCGAGGTGCACGTTCCGACCGCTCGCAAGATGGGCGGCGTTGCCGGCCACGCGGGCTTGTTTACCACCGCCTCCGATGTGGCCCGCTTCTGCCGCATGATGGATGCCGGCGGCCTCCTCGAGGGGGTGCGGGTGATGCGTCCAGAGACGGTGGCCCGCATGATCTCGGTGCAAACACCCCCGAACCTTCCGAAACGAGGACTGGGCTGGGACATCGATTCGCCCTATGCAGGTCCGCGCGGATCGCTTTTTCCAGTGGGATCGTTCGGTCATTCGGGTTGGACCGGCACCTCCCTCTGGCAAGACCCGGGCAGCCACACCTGGGTGATCTTCCTGAGCAACCGCAATCATCCCACCGAAGAGGGCAACATCCTGGCCCTGCGCCGCCAACTCGGCACCCTAGCGGCCGAGTCGTTGGTGGGAGTGGAGTTCGGGATGCTGCGGTAGGATTGGCCGGGGATTGGCCGACCGGCCGCAACTCCACCCTTGACCCCGCCGGGATTGCGGAGCGGTATATTTCAAACTCCTGATCTTGCCATGACACTCGGACTCCACGCTTCCCGGATCCGCCGGGGCTTCACCCTGATCGAACTGCTGGTGGTCATTGCGATCATCGCCATTCTTGCGGGAATGCTCCTGCCGGCTCTGGCCAAGGCGAAGGCCAAGGCCAGTTCGATCAAGTGCATCAACAACACCAAGTCGCTGACGCTGTCGACGTTCATGTACCTGTCCGATCACGGCAAGCCGGTCCCTTATAATGGGGCGGCGACAGCCAACATGGACAATGCGCTGTGGGTGACCGTGCTGGCGACCAACTACGGCGGCATCAATGCGGCGCGCATTTGCCCGTCGGCCCCGTCGGCCCCCACCAAGGCCAAGCGCCGGCATCCGAACAGCGGTTCCTTGAACCAGACTTGGCTCTGGACCGGCTCGCGAGGCATCGACTATGAGGCCAGCTACACCTTCAACGGGTGGTTCTATGGTGATGATGATCCGTATTTCAGCACTTCGGATCAGCGGGTGAAGAAGTACCGCAATGAGTCGGATTGCCCGACGCCTTCCAATACGCCGGTGATCGCCGACAGCAATTGGATCGACACCTGGCCTCAACCCACCGACTTGCCGGCGCGAAATCTGTTCACCGGTGACGATTTTGCTGGGGCTATGGTGCGTCTGACGCTCCCGCGTCACGGCAGTGCCACCTGGGGGCGGAATCAGATCTTCAATCCGAAGGATACGTTGCCGGGCGCCATCAATGCGGGCTTTGTTGATGGTCACGCCGAATTGGTCCGGCTCGAGCGACTGTGGAGCTTGGATTGGCACAAGGGGTGGATCACCCCAACCAAGCGCCCGGGCAAGTGAGCGGGCGCCGGACCCTAGGGTCGATGTCACCGGTTCGTGGATTGTGCTCCGCGGGCCCCATGGTTCAGGGTCTTGGGATGAAGTTCTCGGTCTTGATGTGCGGGGTTCTGGGGCTGCTGCTCGCCGCCCACTCATCTGCGGCGGAGGTTCGACCTCTGGTTCAGGCTCATTCCCACAACGATTACGAGCAGAAGCGGCCGCTTCTGGAGGCTCTCGATTATGGATTCTGCAGCGTCGAGGCCGACGTGTATCTGGTGGAAGGTCAGTTGTGGGTGGCCCATGACCGCAAGGACCTGAAGCCTGATCGCACGCTGAAGTCCCTGTATCTGGAACCGCTGGCCGAGCGCGTCCGGAATCGGGTGGGGATCTTCGCCGATCCCCAGGCTCGGCTGATGCTGCTGGTGGATGTGAAAGGGCAGGGGGCCGAAGTGTACCAGCGCCTCAAGACGGAGTTGGCGCCGTATGCGTCCATGCTCACTCGCTTCCGCGATTCAGGCGTGGTGACGGGTGCCGTCACGGTGGTGCTCAGCGGCGATCGCGCCTGGGACCTGGCCCGTGCGGATCGCGACCGCTGGTGCGCGCTCGACGGCCGCATGAGTGATCTGACCAATGCCGCACCGGCCGGTGTCGCCGGGTCATCGACGCCCCCCGCCTCCCTCGTCCCCTTGGTCAGCGAAAGTTGGCGGACCCTCTTCCGATGGGACGGCGACGGCGAAATGTCTGCGGTCGAGAAGGCCCGATTGAAAGGGTTGGTGAGCCAGGCTCATGCCCAAGGAAGAAAGATCCGCTTCTGGGCGCTGCCCGATCGTCCTGAAGCGTGGAAGGTGTGTCAGGATGCGGGCGTGGATTTGATCAACACCGACAAAATTCCTGCATTGTCGGCCTTCTTGCGGGGGCTGCCATTGCCTCCGGGAAAACCGCCCATCGCCGACGAAAACTGAGTCGGACATCAGACTTTAGAGCGCCCGAGGGTTGGCTTATTCCAGTTTGGCCGCTTCGGTGCGGGCCCAGCGGTCGGCTTCTAGGATTTGTTCCAAGCTGGGTTGCTCAATGACTTGATGCGCGTCCATCACCCGCGTCACCAGGCGAGCGATGCCGGTGAACCCGAGTTGGCGGGCGCAGAAGCGTTCCACGGCCACCTCGTTGGCCGCATTGAGGACTGCCGGCAGTGTGCCGCCAATTTCACCGGCGCGTCGGGCCAATCCCAGGGCGGGGAATCGCTCAGTGTCGGGTTCTTCGAAGGTGAGTTGGCCGATCTTGGCGAAGTTCGTCTGGACGCGGTCGCTGCGGAGGCGCTCCGGGTACAGCAGCGCGTATTGGATCGGCAGGCACATGTCCGGCGTGGACAACTGGGCGATGATTGACCCGTCCACGTACTCCACCATGGAATGGACCACGCTCTGCGGGTGCACCACCACCTGGACTCGCGGCATTTCGATGTCGAAGAGCCAGCGCGCCTCGATCATCTCCAAGCCCTTGTTGAAGAGCGTGGCCGAATCGATGGTGATTTTGCGGCCCATGACCCAGGAGGGATGCTTGAGGGCTTGTTCGACGGTAACCGCATCGAGGGCCTCTTGGGGCCACTTGGCCGCCTCGCGGAACGGCCCACCCGAGGCGGTCAGCCACAAATTGCGGACCGAGGAGGCCGGTTTGCCGTCCAGACACTGGAAAATCGCCGAATGCTCGCTGTCCACCGCCAAGACCTGAACCCCGTGGGCCTTGGCCTCTCGCATGACCGTCTCGCCGGCCATGACCAAGATTTCTTTGGAAGCCACAGCGATGTCCTTGCCGGCCCGGATGGCGGCCAAAGCGGGTTCCAGTCCGGCCGTTCCCACGATGGCGATGAGAACAATGTCCGCCTCGGGCAGGGTGGCCAAGCGGATCAGGGCTTCCGGGCCGCTGAGCACCTCGGTGGTGTTGCCGAGGGCCGTCCGGACTCCCTCGGCCTTGCTGGCGTCGTGGATCGAGGCCATCCGCGGTTGGTGCCGGAGGCATTGTTGGATCAACAGTTCCGCATTGCCGCCAGCGGCCAAGCCCACCAACTGGAGTCGATCGGGTTGGTCTTCCACCACCTTGAGGGTGCTGGTGCCGATCGAACCGGTGCAGCCAAGCAGAACGACGCGCTTCATGTCGGGAACGAGTCTGAGGGTGGATCGACTCCAGCGGCAAGAGCCTGACGCGGCTAGCCGGGGCAGGTTGCGTTGAGGATCGCTGGAATCCGGGCGGGCCTTGTCACGGGGTAGGGACGCAATCCTTGAAACCTTGGACTGGCCTTGCGGGTCACTGGAGGGGTAACTTGAAACTTCAATACGCTGAAGAAAAGTCCGTCCGACGCGTCTTTTAGCGCATTCCTAGGGTGACAAAGCCCTCCAACTACCGTCCTCGACAATGGAAACGAAGAAGATCTGGTCCCGCGCCGTCCGCTCTGCCGGCTGCTTTTTGGTGGCCCTCGCGCTGGGTTCGTCCGTCGCTCAGGCAGCCTCTGAACTGAAGGCGGTGTCGCTCGACGACTGCCTGAAGCTGGCCCTGCAGAAGAATCTGGACATCCGGATTGCCTACTTCAACCCCCGGCAGTCGTTGAGCCAGTACCGTCAGGCCTATGCCGGCTACGATCCCGCCATCGGCATGTCGGTGCGTCAAAATTTCAGGACTAGCGCAGGCGTGGGCAACCCGGGCGACTTCATCCCGCCCGGCGGTGAATCCTGGGCTGAAACCTACTCGGTGGGGCTTCAAGGGTTGGCCCCCACGGAGACCGGTTTGCGATACTCGTTGCAGAGCGGCATGACCCGCAACAACAAC
>CANHYD010000258.1 GCA_947464705.1 Verrucomicrobiota bacterium
CGAAGACCAAGTGACCCGTTTCGGCCGCCGTGATGGCCGCTTCCATCGTTTCCAAGTCGCGAAGCTCACCCACGAGGATGATGTCGGGATCTTGACGCAACGCGCGACGCAGGGCCTCGGCGAAGGAGGGCACATCGACATTGACCTCCCGCTGAGTCACCACGGCCTTCTTGTGCTTGTGGTAGTACTCGATGGGGTCCTCGATGGTGATGATGTGAGCTTCGTCCTTCTCCTCGTTGAGGATGTTGAGGAGGGAGGCCAGCGTGGTGGTCTTGCCGGAACCGGTAGGACCCACGACCAGCACCAGACCGCGGGGCTTGTTGATCAGATTCCGAACACTGGTCGGGATGCCGATTTGCTCCATGGTCAGGAGCTTTGAAGGGATCTGCCGGAGCACCAACGCGAAGTTTCCCTTCTCCTTGAAGGCGCTGACACGGAAGCGAGCCAACTCACCGAAGGCGAAGCCGAAGTCGGCGCCGCCCTTTTCACGGATTTGCTGGATGTGGTCTTCGGAAGTGATGGACCGCATCAACTCCTCGGTGTCTTCCGGGCGCAACGGCGGACCATCGACGCGCTGAAGGATGCCGTGGATGCGGATGACGGGGGGAATGTTCACCCGGATGTGCAGGTCGGCTCCGCCTTCGGAGACCATCAACTGCAACAGATCGGACATCTGGTAGGACATGGGTCGGTTCGGAAAGTTGCTAAGGATCGGTGAGGGCGTTCAGTGGAGGCGGCAGAGACCCATCGGGGCCGGTGCCGCCTCAGAAAATAAAGCAAATCCAGGGCCAGTCATGGTTTCGGTCGATCGCATCAGTGTTCGGACACGGTGGCCCGGACAACCTCGTCCACCGTGGTGACTCCGGCCAAGACCTTGCGCATGCCGTCTTCACGGAGGGTACGCATGCCCATTTCGCGGGCGCGGTTGCGAAGCACGTTGGAGGGAACCTTGTCGTAGATGAGCTTTCGGGCCTCGTCGTTGATGTTGAAGATCTCGAAGAGGCCGAAACGCCCCTTACAGCCGGTCTTGTTGCACTCGGGGCAGCCCTTGCCTTTGCGGGCGGTGGCCGCGGCGACCTGCTCCGGGGTGAAGCCCAAGCCCGCGATCTCTTGCTCAGTCAGGGTGTGCGGTGCGGCGCACTTCTTGCAGACCTTGCGGACCAGACGCTGGGCCATGAGGCAGCGTGCGGACGACGCAACCAAGAAGGGTTTCACGCCAATGTCGATCAAACGGGCCACTGCCGACGGAGCATCGTTGGTGTGCAGCGTGGAGAAGACCAAGTGACCGGTCAGCGACGCATTGATGGCAATGGTCGCGGTCTCCATGTCACGAATTTCTCCCAACATGATGACGTTGGGCGACTGACGGAGCATGGAGCGCAGGGCGGCGGCGAAGGTGAACCCAATGTGCTCGTGGACCTGCACCTGGTTGATGCCCGCGAGCATGTACTCGACGGGGTCTTCCACCGTGATGATCTTGCGGTCCGGACGATTGATGTAGTTGAGACAGCTGTAGAGCGTGGTTGTCTTGCCGGAGCCGGTGGGGCCTGTGACCAAGAGGATGCCGTCGGGCAAGGCGATCATCCGCTCGAAATTGGCCTGATCGTCGGCCATGAACCCCAACTCGGCCAAGCCCAGCCGGAGGCCGGACTTGTCCAAAATACGCATGACGATGGATTCGCCATGGGAACAGGGGATGACGTTGACGCGAAGGTCGATGACCTTGCCGCCCACGTTGGTCTGGATACGACCGTCCTGGGGAATACGCTTCTCAGCGATGCTCATTCCCGAAGAAATCTTGAGACGGGCGATCACCGGAGCCTGCAGCCGCTTCGGGATGTCCTTCATCTCGGTCATCATGCCGTCGATGCGGTAGCGCAGGCGGAAGCGCTTGCCCATGGGCTCGAGGTGAATGTCTGAGGCCCGAAGCTTGAAGGCATCGACGATAATCTGGTTGACCAGTCGAATGATGGGCGCGTCGGCGTCGAGGGCCTCGCTATCGGCCTTCACATCACCCTTGAGCGCGCTGACCTCGACCTCACCCTCGGTGATGTCTTGGATCATCCTGGCGATGTCGGAATCGCCCCGCCCACCGGAGCTGGTGCTGCCGTAGTACTTGTCGAGAGCGGCCTTGAGGTCTTCCTCGCTGGTGACGCGGTACTCCAGGGTCTTGCCCAGGGAGACCTGAAGGCCGTCGATGGCTTCGATGTCGGAAGGATCGGCCAGGGCCACCACCACAGTCCCGTCGTGCTCGGCGACCGGGACCGCATTGTACTTGCGGGCCACGTGACGGGGCACGGCATTGATCACCTCATCCGTCAGGCGAATCTCCGACAAGGTGACCATCTCGACGCCGAAGTAGGTCGATTTGGCCATGACGACCAACGACGGCTCCAGCCGACCGGTTTTGACCAAGGTGTCCACCACGCCTTCGCCGGAGGACTCCGCCTCGGGACGCACCTCTTCGACGGCTTCATGGGTCGTGAGACCCATGTCGAGCATGGTTTCGAGCAGAAAATCGTCTTTGGCAGCCACGGTGTCCTCAAGATTTTCCGTCAGCCACGCTCAGCAAAGCGACAGCCTCGGGAAGAAGTGCGGTGAGTTAAGGAAGGGCCGTTCACAATGTCAAACGCGGACGGCCAAACGGAGCGTAATTCGTCAAAACTTCTCACACCACTTCGAACCGGGTCTTCGGGAAGCACGGTCTCAAGCCAAGATCCCCTTCACCACCTCGCCTGCCACATCGGTCAGGCGATAATCCCGTCCATTGTGGTGATGGGTCAGTCGTTCATGGTCGAACCCCAGGAGGTGGAGGATCGTGGCGTGGAAGTCATGGACATGGACGCGGTCGCTACCGACGCGGATACCCAGGTCGTCGGAGGCCCCGTAGACGGTTCCCGACTTCACCCCGGCCCCTGCCATCCAGGATGAGAACACCCAGTGATGGTGCTCACGGCCGCGATGATCGGCCGTGGCATTGAAGGGGGTGCGGCCAAATTCCGTGGTCCAGACTACCAGGGTGTCTTCGAGCATGCCGCGCTGGCGCAAGTCATTGAGCAACCCGGCGATGGGCCGATCCACATTGGTCGCCAAGGGGCCGTGCAAGGTCATGTCGCCATGGGCATCCCAGTTGTCGGAGGAGCCGGAGTCGATTAATTCAATGAACCGCACACCACGTTCTGCGAGTCTGCGGGCCACCAGACACTGCCAGGCAAACCCCCGGGTGCTGCCTCGTTCCAGACCGTACAACGCGTGGGTCGCATCGCTTTCGCGGGACAAATCGAAGAGTTCGGGCAACTCCATTTGCATGCCGAAGGCCGTCTCAAAGGACTTCATCCGGGCCGCCAGGAGCGGATCGGTGGCACGGGCCGCCCGATGCCGGAGGTTCATGCGGTTCATGGCCGCCATCTCCAGGGCCTGAAGCTCCTCGCTCGGGGACCGCCTGCGCACATTGGCCACCGGCTCCTGGCCCGGCACCACCCAGGTGCCCTGATGGGCCCCCGGCAGGAAATCACTGGCCCAGACCTGCCCCCCGGCATACGGGCTCTTGGGCGCGATGACCACGAAGGACGGCAGGTTGCTGTTCTCGGTGCCCAGGCCATAGCTGACCCAGGATCCGATACTGGGGCGGGCGAAGGTGAACGAACCGGTGTGGATGCCCAGGGTGGCCTCGTAATGATTGGTGTGGTCAGAGGTCATTGACCGGATCACGCACAAATCGTCCACACACCGGGCCATGTGGGGAAAGAGCCCGCTCACTTCGGTGCCGCACCGGCCATGTCGGGCGAAATCCCACTGAGGCCGCTTGGCGTACATGGTGAAGTTGCCCTTGCGCCCCTGGAACTCATCAACGGTCACCGTCTTGCCCGCATCGGCGAACAACCGCGGCTTGGGATCCCACGAATCGACATGGGAAACCCCGCCGCTCATGTACAGGAAGATCACCCGCTTGGCCTTGGGGGTGAAATGCGGCGCGCGTGGAATCAGCGGATCGGCGGCCGTGCTCCCAAGAGCGCCCTCCCGGGCGAGGAGGTCCCTGACAATGCCCGGGAACATCAGGGAGCCGCCCACCATGGATCGCAAAAAGCCGCGACGGCGGGGATCAAAGGCTGCGTGAGGGTTCATGGCAAATCAGGGGGGTGAGGCCTCGGGCTAATCCACGGTCAGGAACTCATTGCTACCCAAAAGGACCCGGATCCACGCAGACAGGGCTTGGGTGCTGGCTTCCGACGAGGCCGGTGATTTTAGAGCGTTCC
>CANHYD010000259.1 GCA_947464705.1 Verrucomicrobiota bacterium
CGCAGCTGCAGCCGCCGCCTCGGACCAAGGTTCCGTCGGCCAGACTCGGATGGGTTCGTAGAAGGTATTGCGCTGGACCGGTTCCCGGCCTACCTCGCGGATGGCGCGGACCAGATCCGCTTCGGGCGTCCCTTGGGGGGATTTCGCGCCAGCCATGTGGAAGATGTGCTCCTCGAGGATCGTCCCATGTAAGTCGTCGGCTCCATGACTCAGGGCGACTTGAGCCATCTTCAGCCCCATGCCCACCCAGTAGGCGGTGATGTGGTCGATGTTGTCGAGGTAGAGGCGGGAAACAGCGATGGTCCGCAACTGGTCATACCCGCTGGGCGCGTGCTGGACGGGCATCCGGTTGTTGTCGGGTTGATAGGGCAGGGGGATGAAGCCCGTGAATCCGCGGCTGCGGTCTTGCTGGCGCCGCAACTGGTCCAAGTGATCCACGCGGTCTTCCAGCGACTCGACGTGGCCGTAGAGCATGGTGCAGGTGCTGCGGCCTCCCAGCTCGTGCCAGGTGCCGTGGACGCCCAGGTACTCCTCACCGCTTTCCTTGCCGGTGGCGATGCGGCTGCGGACCTCCTTGCGGAAGATCTCTGCGCCGCCGCCGGTGAGGGATTCGAGACCGGCCGCCTTCAGTTCCTGGAGGGTGTCCCGAACACTCTTCTTGGCCAGCCAAGCCAAGTGCAGGATTTCCACGGCGGTGAAGCACTTGAGCTGCAGGCGCGGATCCACCGCCTTCAAGGCCCTCAGGAACCCAGTGTAGTAGGAGAAGGGCAGCGACGGGTGCAGCCCGCCGACGATGTGGAGTTCGGTAATGCCCAGGGCCAGAGCCTCACGGGCCTTGGACACCATTTGTTCTTCGGTCAGTTGAAACCCGTCGTTGTCGCGCTTCTTGCGGCTGAAGGCGCAGAACTGGCAGCTCAGGATGCAGTAGTTGGAGTAGTTGATGTACCGGTTGAGGATGTAGGAGGCCTTGCGTCCATTGCGACGCTGGTTGGCGAAGTCGGCCAAAGCCGCCAGCGCGTTGAGGTCCCGAGATTGGAACAACCGCAACCCGTCCCCGGGCGTCAGTCGCTCACCGGCGATCACCTTGTCCCGAATGTCTTGAAGCCCGTCGGGTCGGTTGAACAGATCCACCGGTGTAGGAAACAGCAAACCTTGCGGGACGCAACTGGCGCGTGCAGCGCGGAAGAGGATTCCCAGGTTCCTCAGATACGGTCATTCTCCGGCCATGCGCACCCTTTGTCTGATGGCTTCGTTGGCCCTGTGGGCCGGTTGCACCCGAAGCATGGCCCCGTCTCGGTTGGCCTCCTCGTTGGTGTTCCATGCCCCGTTCGACCAATCGCCGGATGCGGTGGTGGGTGGGGGGGAGCGGCGGTTCCAAACGGGCCCCAAGTGGGATTCTCCGCGCAAAACCGGGGCGGGATTGCCAACCAATGGGGCCGTGTGGATCGATCCGCACGCCGGCCGACACGGAGGCGCTCTGCGCTTTGAGAGGAAAATTTCCGATGTGGTGGGGTTCCGGGTGCCGGGCAACTTTCCCTGGAAGCCCACGGCTTGGTCCGCGACGGTCAGTTTTTGGCTGAGGACGACCCCGGAAATCGACATTCCCAAGGAGTATTCGGATGTGATCCAGATCACCTCCAAGGCTTGGGATGACGCCTCGCTCTTTGTGGAGTTCACCCCGGACGACAATCCCAAGCACCTGCGCCTGGGAACTTACGCCGACAAGAAGGTGTGGAACCCGGAGGGTCGCGACTGGGGCAAGATGCCGTTGTCGGAGAAGCCGCTGATCGTCGTGACCAAGCCCCCGTTCCGACGGGAGGAGTGGCATCAGGTGGTCTTTACCTGCGAGAACTTCAACACCGGGAAGCCCGACGGTTGGGTGGCTCTCTACATGGACGGCCAACCCGTGGGCCGCCTCTCGGAGCGGCAGCACACCTACACCTGGAATGGGGATGACGCGGTGATGATGCTGGGTCTGGGCTTCACGGGTTGGATGGACGATTTGGCGGTGTTCGATCGAGCCCTGAGCGCCGAAGAGGTGCGGGTCTTGAATCGTTTGCCAGACGGCGTCAACGGCCTTCATCGCGGGCGCTGAGGGATCCTTCGGGACTCTTTCAATTTCTCCGGGGAGCCCTACAATCTCCGACGTGCACCGTTTATCTTCGTGGCTCTGCCTGTTTCTGCTGGTCATGACTGTCCACGCTCAGGTGGATGTGAAATTAGAGTTCGACCAGAACAAGTTTCTTACCGGCGAAACGAGTGAGGTCATTCTGAGGGTCGCCAATTTCACCGGGGCGCCGCTGCGCTTAGGAGAGCGTTCGGATTGGTTGCGATTTAGCGTTGAGAACGTCTCGGGCGTGGGTGTCGCTCGTATTGCCGATTTGGAAGATACCGGGGCCTTCACCCTGAAGCCCGGAGCTCGGGCGACGCTGCGGTTCGACCTGACTCCGTTGTTCAAGATCGACCAGGTCGGCCGATACAACGTGTCGGCCACGGTGTACACCGGCTCCGGTGAAGACCACGTCATCACGGCGCCGGCAGAGTTTGAGGTCATGACGGGTGTGGTCTTGTGGGAGCGAGAATTCGGCGTCTTGGGCGGCGGAGCTGAACGCCGCCGATACGCCATCGTTCAGGCCAATTACCTCAAGCGGGCGCGCATCTTTGCCGTCATCACCAATCCGGAAGCGTCGGTGACTTACAAGGTTGTTCCTTTGGGGACGGTCGTGTCCTTCAATCCGCCGTCCATGGCGATGGATGCCCAGAATCGTTTGCACGTGCTCCATCAATACGGAGCGGACGATTTTCTCCATCACCGCATCCACTCCGACGGGACCTTGGCCGTGCGACACACTTATATGTCTCGCGTCGGACGCCCCATGTTGGGGGTCGATGGCACGGGGGATGTGGCTGTCGTGCGAGCCACCCGGCGTCCGAGTACCCAGGACATCAGCCTCGCGGAAGACTCCGTCGGCTCCGGCACCAATGGGGTTGCCACGGCATCCTCCAAAACCAATCTCTTGATGGCCCCGACTTTGCCTCCGACGGGCGCCCCCAAGGCCCGCTGATTCCCGGAGGAGCCGGGTGGCTGCCGTCGTCGCCGGGCGAGCGGCTACTCGGACCATGGGGCCAATTGCCCCTTGTCGACCTTCCAGCGACGGAGTTCGCAACCCAATTGGCGGGGCCAGTTTTCCTCGGTGCAGGTCATGAACACCTGTCCGCCGGCACGGAAGGATTGCTGCAACAGGGGTACGAAAGCCGATCGACGTCGAGAGTCTAACTCACCCATGACGTCGTCGATGAGCAAGAGCGGTGGAGTCCCGTACACGGCGGCGAGATGCTCGGCTTGCGCCAGTTTTAGAGCGATCGCCAGAGTGCGTTTTTGGCCCTCACTGGTGTAGGGCGCCGCGGCGCGGTCATTGACGAGCAGCGTCAGTTCATCGCGATGGGGGCCGACGACCGTGGTCTTCAGGGCGCGTTCCCGGGCGCGGGATTGAGACAGGGCTACGGCGAAGTCGCCGGTCACACTGGGTTGGTAATGCAGCGCTAGTTCGTCGCTTTCGACCGCGATGCGCCGGAAGGCGGACTGAACTCGCGGGGCCAATTCCGGGACGAAGTCTCGCCGAGCCGTGATCAGCGACTCACCCGCCAGGACCAGCTCCTGACTGAATCCATCCAATTCGACGAGATCCACGACGGGTTGCTTGAGCAGCGCATTCCGGGACCGGAGAGCCTTGGCATAGCGCATCAGCAACGGGAGGTAGCCCGGGAGGGTCTGGGCCAAGAGCAGATCCAGAAAGCGCCGTCGCCCCTGGGCTGGTCCCTTCACCAAGGCCAGGTCTTCGGAGCAGAAAACCACCGCCCGCAAGACGCCGAAGTAATCGGCCAATTTTCGAATGGGCCGTTCATTGAGGGAGAGTTTGCGTTCCTTCGGCGACCAGTAGGCCTTGATCTCGCTGACCCCTTGGCCTTCCACCGAGCCGCCGACGAAGTAGCCCTTGGCCCCCTGCCGGATCATTTGCGCTCCGCCGCAGCCGCGGAACGATCGCAAAGTCGCCAACAGGTAGATGGCTTCCAGGATGTTGGTCTTGCCCTGGGCATTGTTGCCCAGGAGGACGTGACAGCCAGGCCCGAACTCGGCATCCAGCCGGACGTAATTCCGGAAGTCGCGCAGTTTGAGTCGGGACAGGTGCATGTCTCGCGCAGTGTGAGAGTGGAGCGGCCGGA
>CANHYD010000260.1 GCA_947464705.1 Verrucomicrobiota bacterium
CCCTGGTGGATCTGGCCTCCGACTCGACGCGACGGACTTTGGTGGACCAGGAGGAGGGACACTATCTCGGGCACCCCACCACGGCGCTTCTGGAAGATGGTCATACGGTCCTTTGCGTCTATCCCCGGGGACACGGCAAGGGAGCCATCCAACTCAAACGGAGCACCGATGGCGGCCGGACCTGGGGCCCTAGACAACCGGTGCCCGAGAACTGGGCCACTTCCCTCGAAACGCCCACCATCCACCGGGTGATCGATGCCGCAGGGCACCGCCGCTTGATCGTCTGGTCCGGACTGTGGCCAGCTCGACTCTCCGTCTCAGAGGACGACGGATCCTCCTGGTCGCCCCTGAAGGCCGTGGGCGATTGGGGAGGCATTGTTGTGATGGGTTCCTTGGAACCCGTGCGGAACAAGCCGGGCCACTATTTGGCATGGTTCCACGACGATGGCCGATACATCTCCAAGGGTGCGCAGCCTGCTGATCCGCCAATTTTTCGCGTGTATCAGGTTCGCTCGGAAGACGGTGGCCTGACCTGGTCCCAACCGCGGGTTCTCTGGTCCGATTCCTCAATACATCTCTGCGAACCCGGCGCAGTCCGCTCCCCGGACGGGCGTACCTTGGTGCTATTGTTGCGAGAGAATCGTCGCAAACGGAATTCTCACGTCATCGTTTCGACGGACGAGGGGGCGACGTGGAGCGATCCGAAGGAGTTGCCGCTGAGCCTCACCGGAGACCGCCACACCGCAAAGTATGCGCGGGATGGCCGACTGGTAATTTCTTTTCGGGACACGGCCAAGGGATCTCCCACAGCCGGAGATTGGATCGCCTGGGTGGGCCAATTCTCGGACCTACTCAGTGGCCGTGAGGGTCAGTTCCGGATCCGACTGGGAGACAACCAACATGCCTGGGATTGCGCCTACCCGGGTGTGGAAGTACTGAGCGATGGCACCGTGTTGGCCACCACCTACGGCCACTGGGATGCAGGCAAACCGCCCTACATCATCTCGGTGCGATTCACGCTGGAAGAAATCGACCGCCGACTCTCTGCGAAACCCTGAGCGGCTAATCCAACGATCCTCTCTGCCTTAAGTCGTTCAAGGTCGTTGGCCCGAACCCGAGCCGCGAGCGGCTGGTGTCGACCCCGAGGACGGCTCTTATAAACTGGCCAACTCCCTCCGGAACCGGCCCTGCGTCCATCGCCTACTTCAACAGATGCTTGAAGATCTTCCCCGGAAAATAGGGCAACGCGAAAAGCACCTCCTTGAGCATCCGCGGCGACATCTGGGAGGGGACGGTCGCGGTCACATAGGCCCTCGGATGAACCAGATCCTGCGGCCAGGGCCGAGACGCCTCTTGAGCCTTCGGGTAATGAGCCAGACGACTTTCGCGGACAAACAGGAACAAATTCTGCACATACCACCAGGCCACTCGGTCGTTGCCCCAGATCTGATGACGGAGACAGTCCAAGGGGACAAAACCCTGTGAACGAAACCGCTCGATCCAATAGCTTTGGAATTGCTCGTTCACGTGATGAGTGCCTCCTTGACCCGGGATTGCCGCACTGAAAGCCACCGCATCCCCCAGCGCACAAAGATCCGCCACAAAACCGTCCGCGCGCGATCCGTCCAGGTGCTCGGCCACTTCCAGGCAGTTGACGAGGTCGAATCGCCGATCCAAGCGCAGTGGCTGCGCCAGATCTTTCCTGAGGAATCGATCCCCCGGAATCAGGAGCTGGTCGACCTGTACGATTTCGCCGTCGATGCCAAGAACCTCACAGCCTGCTTGGGCGTAGGCTTGGGCCCAGGTTCCGGATCCGCATCCCACATCCACCACCGACTTGGCCGGGACCAGCCCCAACAGCAACGGGACGACCTCCCGCGCCGAAACGGCGGAATCCTCCTTCAGTCCCTCGTAATACCGGGTCGAATAGGCGCTCATGCCGCAGAAGGCTAAAGGTCCTCATCCTTCGGGGAAAACGGAATCTGGGGCCAGTTGATGGCCCGTCGGGATCCGCAAACGTCTCTAAGAATCAACTCCTTGGGCGTCCGAGTGACTCAGCGCGCATTGCACCTTCAAAATGGCCAACAAAAACCTTGCACTAAACTGCACGAAAACTAACTTCACCGCGCTTCAAGCGTTGCGCGGTTAGCTCAGTGGTAGAGCATTACCTTGACACGGTAGGGGTCACAGGTTCGAACCCTGTATCGCGCACCATTTCTTCCGTTTGGTTTTCGGGTCTTCGGCCCCTCTCATCGCAGTCTTCTAATCACGGTTTTCCTCCCCCCCTCGGGGCCGGTCGTGTTCCTCAGAACTCTCCTGTCGATTTCCAACATCGATCGACAAACCGACAGTCATCCACCGCGGGTTGAGAATTTTCTCGTCAGGCTGATTGGGGCCCTAATTGCTCCGCTACGCCCGAAAATCAACGACTCCTGGAAAAGCCTGCGTCTTTGCAAAACAAGACCGCCCGAAGGCGGTCTTGGTCTTGAACGAAGATCCGTTGAACTAGAAGACCAGCAGCCTCACCGCTCAGAGACGGGCGCGCCGTAGGCCTCCATCCCAACGCAGGAGCACACCAGATTTCGGTCACCGAACACATTGTCGACCCGACCCGATGCTGGCCAGAACTTGAAATCCTTCAGACCCGCTACCGGGAATGCTGCCCGTTCGCGGGTGTAAGGGCGATCCCATGAATCCCCCGCGATCTGGTCTGCGGTATGGGGAGCATTCTTGAGCAGGTTGGTCTTCGCATCCACGCGGCCGGATTCCACCTCCAGGATTTCGCCATGGATGGCGATCATGGCCTCGCAGAAGCGATCCAACTCAGCCCGAGGCTCCGACTCGGTCGGTTCAACCATCAACGTTCCCGCCACTGGCCAACTCAGGGTGGGCGCATGGAGACCGTAGTCCATCAATCGTTTGGCCACGTCCTCGGCGGTCACTTTTTTGAACTGGCGAAGATCCAGAATGCACTCATGGGCAACGCACCCGTTGGCACGGTACAACGTTGGGAAATAAGGCTGCAGCCGCTGTGCGATGTAATTTGCGTTCAGGATGGCCACCCGAGTGGCCGCAGTCAGCCCCACGTCACCCATCATCTGGATGTACATCCATGAGATGACACAAATCGAAGCACTGCCCCAGGGCGCGGCACTCACTGCGCCGATCGGATCCTCGCCGCCCAAGTTCACCACAGCGTGACCAGGCAAGAAATCCACCAGATGGGCGGCCACACAAACGGGGCCCACGCCGGGACCGCCTCCGCCGTGCGGAATGCAGAATGTCTTGTGCAGGTTCAGGTGACACACATCGGCTCCGAGGGTTCCCGGGGAGGTCAGACCAACCTGGGCATTCATGTTCGCCCCGTCCATGTAGACCTGGCCACCCGCTTCATGGACCCACTGGCAGATATCCTTCACCGCCACTTCGAACACACCATGGGTGCTGGGATAGGTGATCATCAGAGCGGCCAAGGCTGCCCCGTGTTCTGCGATCTTCTGCCGAATATCCGCGACGTCGATATTGCCCTCCAAATCGCACGCCACCGGAACCACTGTCATTCCCGCCATCACCGCCGAAGCAGGATTGGTCCCATGGGCGCTGCTGGGAATGAGGCATACATTCCGGTGCCCTTCTCCCCGACTGCGGTGCCAGGCTCGGATGATGAGCAGTCCGGCATATTCGCCCTGGGAGCCCGAATTCGGCTGCAGCGAAACACCCGCAAATCCGGTGCACGAAGCCAACCACGCTTCCAGTTCTTCGAACAACTGCTGGTAACCACGGGTCTGCGACAACGGCGCAAACGGATGAATGGCGCCAAACTCCGGCCAACTGACCGGGAACATCTCTGCAGACGCGTTGAGCTTCATGGTGCAGGACCCCAGGGGGATCATGCTGTGGCAGAGCGATAGGTCCTTGGATTCCAGACGCCGCAGATACCGAAGCATCTCGGTCTCGCTGCGGTGTTTCTGGAAGACCGAATGGGTCAGGAAGGTGCTGGAACGTTGCGGCAGCACCGGAGCGCACGCAGACAAGTCTTCCAGGGCGAAAGGCAACGACTGCCCCCCATGAAAGGCTCTGAGAATTTGCAGCACCTCCTCCAGGCCGGTGGTTTCATCCAATGCGATACCAATACGCTGCGCATCCAGGCGACGAAGGTTGATATGGAGCGCCTCGGCGGCCTTGTGCACGGACGCCGCATCGGGCAC
>CANHYD010000261.1 GCA_947464705.1 Verrucomicrobiota bacterium
AGTCGCGGTGCCGGACCGCTCGGAGATCGGTCCCTACCTCAGAGGCTCATCCGGCCACAGCCTGGCTACTTTCCATAAACCCAACCTCACCCACGCACCTCCGAGGTAGGGCGATTTCTCCGAAAGCGCCACGTCGGCAGAGCCGGACCGCTCGGAAGTCAGTCCCTACCTGGGGAGCGTGTTCGATAGGGAGCTCGATCGTCTTCATCGGAGGGTAGAGCCGAATTGGCGTCGCGAGTCGCAGGCGGACCGCTCGGAGATCGGTCCCTACCTCAGAGGCTCTTATCCAAAAGAGGACACAGTCGTTTGATTTTTAATAAAAACTTCATTGAGACACTGCACGAGCACGCAGGTGCCTCGTCCTCGGCGCTTCACAAGCCCCGGGGCCAGCCCTTTCCCGGCTCACGCCTCGTCTTTCGGCAGAATCCGCCCCGCGATCGATTTCTTTCCCATTGCGTCGTTACGACTGAGGGGTTGATGACTCGGCCAAAGATTCGGCCGGATAAGTCCATATTTCGGCCAGGGTCGGATGGTAGTGGGGTACTGCAGCCCATTGAGCCGCAGTCATCCGGGCCGCCATGACAACGGTGGGTTCGTGGATCAATTCCCCGGCCTGCGGCCCCACACACGCCGCCCCAATGACCTCTCCGGTCACAGGATGGGCCAGCGCCTTCACAAACCCTTCCTGCGCTCCCAGAATCATAGACTTTCCGTGATCGTTGAACGGGTAGCTCTCCGAACGATAGTCGAGACCACGACTCCGGGCCTCTCGCTCCGAAAGACCCACCTGGGCCACCTGCGGCGACGTGAACACAACCGACAGCAACAACCGATAGTCCATCGCACGCGGACGATTGGGGTTCAGGATATTGTGGGCTGCCACCTCGCCCTGCTGCACAGCCAGATGCACCACTTCGTGAGGGCCACAGCAATCACCGGCTGCAAACACCTCCGCCCGGGAGGACCGCTGGTGCGGATCGGTGGTGATCCGACCCCGCTCCAACGCCACACCGATAGCCTCCAATCCCAAGTGCGCGGTGTTGGGAACCCGACCCAAACCATGAAAGATCTCAACCGCCTCGACAGAGCGCTCCTGGCCACCCTGGCGAAACCAGACCCGCTTCAGGGATCCGGAGCGTTCCACCCGATCCAATGCAGTGCCAGTGAACACCTCGATACCCTCCCTGCGGAAAGCCTTCTCCAATTCGCCCGCGACATCGGCATCGAATCCCGACAGCAGCTGAGGAGCGCGTTGAATGACGGTCACCCGACTGCCAAGACGCGAGTAAAACTGGGCAAACTCCAAGGCCACAGCACCACCACCAAGAACGACCAGAGACTCAGGAATCCGAGCCTCGGCCAAAGCGCTGTCGCTGGTGAGGTAGCCAGCGGCTTCGAGCCCGGGCAGGGACGCCGGGGCGACCGAAGAACCGGTGGCCACCACCGCATGACCAAATTGAATGCACCGACCATCCTCCAATCGGAGTGACCCTGGACCTTCGAACCGCGCCTGGGAGCGAATCAGCCCAAATCGACCATCCTCCAATTGCTGACGTCGGTAGCCGGCAAAATCCGCGATCAAGGCATCCTTCCTGGCGAAGACTCGCTTGGGGTCCACCTGAACGTGCTCGGCCGTGATGCCCCACGGCTCACCTTCCAAGATCCCATGCCGCAATTCGGCCGCGTGCAACAAGGCCTTGGTCGGCATGCACCCTTTTAGAATGCACAAGCCTCCCAATTCCGGCGCCCCATCAATGACCAGCGTCTTGGCGCCTTGGCTTGCCAAGGTCCTGGCTGCGGCATAGCCCGCGCTGCCGCCGCCCAGCACCAC
Organism: Verrucomicrobiota bacterium; assembly: GCA_947464705.1. GTDB lineage: Bacteria > Verrucomicrobiota > Verrucomicrobiia > Limisphaerales > UBA9464 > SXXZ01. The sequence goes on from CANHYD010000261.1 coordinate 1,832, forward strand.
CACGTCGGTTGCCAATGCATTCATGGGAGTGATCTTGAGCATGCCCCCCGGGACTGACAAACGCATCAGCGTCCCCGATGGAGAAATATTTCTGAGAGAACCCAAAGAAACAATTTAAGCAGACCTCGCAACGAGCCGATTTCCCCGATGCTGGCTACAGGTCTCGCTGACATGTCTGACAAAAAACCAGAACCTAACCCGCTCCAGAACGCTTACACGGCCGCGTCGGTGCTTAAGCCCGTCGGCAAAGTCGAGTTGATCAATCATCTGGTTGAAGAGGTTCCTCATCAGAGCCTTCAGGGCCTCTCCGGAAACACCCGTCAAAAGATTCTTGAAGCCCCTTTAAATCCGTCAGTCCGACACGAACGTCTCGAAATGGCACTGGCCATCCTCGATACCGCCAAGCTGACTCCGGATTATTTCTACGTAAAAATCCTCGAGGGTATCAGCGACTTCGAAGCGATTGACTCACTGAACTTCCTTTTTCGGGACCGCTTCGCCTCGCTGCACCGGGACGCCATGGACTCCGCCGACCTTCCGTGGCTGATGAAATTGGAAAGTGTCACCCAGCGAAACATTGAGCAGCCCCGCAAGATTCCGATTTTTTTTGTCGTCAAGGGCACCCGGAATAAGTCCTTCGAGGAGCAGTTGGAGATCATCGACAATCAAGGCCTGGTCCCGGCCGATCCCATCGAGCAATTGCTGACGGCCATGGCGTTCACCTGCCTCTATCCTGGCACCGACCCCTTCCGAAGCCAGCTGGTGCGGGGAGCCGTACCCGATGCCGCACTGTTCAACACCAATAGTCACGGTGTGCGGACCTTCCCCTTGAGCGGTGGCCGTTGCCCGATCGCATCCATGTCGGCCCTACCGGCCATCGTCCAATAGGCCTGCGGTTTTTTGAAGCTTCGCGATCCAAAGCGATCCTGAACGCCATCCCGTTGTTTTCCAGCAGACCCGACGAATTGGCTGCGGGCGTTGGAGTTTCCATTCAAATCTCGTCCCTCGGGAACCAGTTTTGGTGTAAACTCGCTGCGTGTCCGAACTCCAGGAAAACCTCAGCCGCATCCGCAGCCGCATTAACCAGGCATGCGAACAATCCGGCCGCTCACCGGACTCGGTCCGGCTCATGGCAGTCAGCAAGAACCAGCCGCCTGAGCGGGTAGCCGAGGCGGCCTCGGCCGGACTGACCCTGTTCGGAGAAAACCGAATCCAAGAGGCCAAGCTGAAGATCCCCCTGTGCCCCGGCCAATTGGAATGGCATTTCATCGGGCACCTGCAATCCAACAAAGCACGCGATGCTGTCAGCCTATTCCAGGTGGTCCAGGGGGTGGACTCGCTTGCACTGGCCGAAGAACTTCAAAAGCAGGCCAACAAGCAGGCCCGTTCCTTGCCCATTCTGCTGGAGGTCAATGTCGCGGGGGAGGCTTCGAAATTTGGGTGGAACCCGGATCGCCTGTTGGCCGAGTTCCTGCGTCTCAATGCCCTGACCCGGCTGGAGGTTCACGGCCTGATGACCATCGCCCCGTACGCAGAAGATCCCGAGCGGGTCCGCCCAATCTTCCGACGTTTGCGCGAACTGCGAGATCGTTGCTCCGAACTGCTGGGAGCCCCGCTTCCCGTGCTCAGCATGGGGATGAGCGGCGACTTGGAGGTCGCCATTGAAGAAGGGGCCACACTGGTGAGAGTCGGAACCGCTCTTTTCGGAGAGCGCCCGCGTCGCATCGACGCAGACAGTCCTCCGGGTGCTTCAGATTCTGTCGGTGAGGCGGCGCCTTATAGGGGTAGCTCAGAGATCAATCCCTACCCAGGAGGCTCATCGGAATAGGAGGCTCCTCGGGCTACATTCTGGATTCCCGCCACAAACTCCGCCTCACCCACGCACCTCTGGAGGTAGGGCGATTTCTCCGAAAGCGCCACGTCTGCGGTGCCGGACCGCTCGGAGATCGGTCCCTACCTCAGAGGCTCCTCGGAATCGGAGGCTCCTCGGGCTGCATTCTGGATACCCGCGACAAACGCCACCTCACCCACGCACCTCTGGAGGTAGGGCGATTTCTCCCAAAGCGCCACGTCTGCGGTGCCGGACCGCTCGGAGATCGGTCCCTACCTCAGAGGCTCCTCGGGATAGGAGGCTCATTGGGCTATATCCTGGATCTACACAACAAACACCGCCTTGCCCACGCACTTCCGGGGATAGGGCGATTTCTCCGAAAGCGCCACGTCTGCGGTGCCGGACCGCTCGGAGATCGATCCCTACCTCAGAGGCTCCTCGGGATAGGAGGCTCCTCGGGCTGCATTCTGGATTACCACGACAAACGCCAC
>CANHYD010000262.1 GCA_947464705.1 Verrucomicrobiota bacterium
AGGGGGATCAGCACCGAGTCCTCGCCCTGAACGACCCCTCGGAATTCCCGTTTCGAGAGGGGATTGCGCACCCGAATGCTCTGCCCGGGATATCCATCCTCCAAAGCCTCGACCTTGGTGGTGATCTCCAGCGTGCCCGCTTGGATCCGGGCATCGACCCGACGCCCGCGGAAAACCACCGTCTTGAGGCGAAGGCTCCGATCGGAGAGGGCCTGACCGGGAGCCAGGCTCTCGGCCAGTTCGTAGTCCTGAACCGCTGTCGGCAATGTCTTGAGAATCCCCCGAGCGGTCAGGATGTCCCGGCGCTCGAGCACGGTTTCAGCATCGACCAGGGGTTGCCCACGGCGGAGAGCGGCGGCGGCCACGGGCACTTCGCACCAATGACGGACCTGAATGGGTTGAAACCACGAACCGACCGCATCCCCCCCGGCCGACACCTCAACCTTCAGCGAGACCAACGACTGGAGGCCGGCAGCGGGGAGATCTTGAAGGCGGATATCCAGGGATTCATCGGGGATGGAGACCGAGCGCCAGGGGCGAGAAAGGCGCACTTCGATCTCGCCGCCGTTGCGGGCGAATCGGCGCTGGAGTTCTTGGGTGATCCGATCGCGGACTTCGGCCTCGCCCAGATCCCGCATCGCCCGGGACACCCGAGCCGATTCTGGACCCGTCCAGCGGACCGACGAGAGGTCCACACCCGCCATGCGCAACGTTTGGACAACGGAAGTCCGGGAAAGCTGAGACCAGGCACCGACCTGCGGAGCCGGGGCCACGCGGAGACGTGGCAAGGCCGGAACTCCCTGAATGAGGTCTGTAGAGAAGACGCCCTCGGAGTGGACCATCGCCCCTGAGGCGAAAATGGCGACGATCGGCTCGGGTACCGCAGGAGTCGGCGTCGAAATAGGCGTCGGGGCTTGGGCCGCAAGGGTTGTCACCCCCAGCAGCAGCCCGATCAAGATGGAGAGAGAGAGCGGCATCAGCGTTTGAGGTTGTTGGCCTGCCCCATCATTTCGTCGGCCGCTTGGACCGCCTTCGAGTTCACCTCGTAGGCCCGCTGGGCGACGATCATGCCCACCATTTCCTCGACGACCTTCACGTTGGACATCTCGAGGTAGCCCTGAGCGAGGCTGCCGAACCCGTTCTGGGCTGCATTCCCCTGCTCGGCCTGACCGGAGGCCGTTGTCTCGCGGTACAAATTGCGTCCGAGGCTTTGGAGTCCGGCAGGGTTGATGAAGCGGACCAGGTTGACCTGGAAAGTCTGGTCTCCCTGAGCACCGCGCGTGGTGATGGTTCCACCCGGCGCAATCGAGATGTCGGTGGTCCCCGCGGGCACCGCCTGAAAACCACCCACCAGAGGTAAACCATCGCTGGTGACCCAGTTTCCGGTGTTGCTGAGCTTGAGTGCGCCGTCGCGGGTGAAGGCCCGACTGCCGTCGGGCATCTGAACCTCCAAGAAGCCGTCACCCTGGATGGCCACGTCGAACTTGTTGCCGGTGTTGGTGAGTTCCCCAGTCGTAAAAACCTTGGCCGTGGCCACCAGTTGAGAGCCGTGACCGATCTGGACTCCGGTCGGCGCTAAATTGCCGGCACCTTGATCGGCTCCGGAGGGGCGCTCGTTCTGGTAGAGCAAGTCCTGGAACTCGGGCCGAGATTTCTTGAACCCCGTCGTGTTCACGTTGGCGAGGTTGTTGGAAATCACGTCGAGCTGCGTCTGCTGGGACTGCATCCCGGCGGCGGAAGAATAGAGGGCTCGGATCATGGAGAATGGGGTGAGTGGTGGCGGTCAGCGTCGTTGGACGGGGCTCAGTCCTAGTTGGGAGCGCCTCCGAGGTCGGTGATGACCCGCCCCATGCGGTCATCCTGCGTCTGGATGACTTTCTGGTTGGCCTCGAACATGCGCATGGCGTGGATCATGCCGACCATTTCAGCCACGGCGGAGGTGTTGGACCCTTCTAACCCGCCACCGCGCAGCATGGGATTGGCGGCATCGGTCTTCTGAAGGGTCGGATCGGTGGACTTCCAGATGCCGCCACCGGCGGCGTTCAGTCGGTTGGGGGCATTGAATTCGACCACTCGCAGCTTGCCACGGGGCGTGCCGCCCTTGGACACGGTGCCATTGGCCGCGATGGAGACCGGGCCGGGGACGGTGTTGTCCAACTGGACGGCTCCACCGTCGGAGAGGACTGGAAACCCCTGCGTCGTCACCAATTGGCCGGTCGGCCCGACGGAGAATTGTCCGTTGCGGGTATACCCCAGCTCACCGTTGGGCAACTGCACTTCGAAAAAACCATTCCCCTCGATCGCGACATGGGTGGGGACTCCGGTGGCCTGAAACTCGCCAGCCGAGAAGGAGGTCGAACCCCGGGCGCTGGGCAACTGGTAGCGCATGCCGCGGTCGATCTGGCTACCGGCCTCCCCAGGTGAGACAAATCCCGAGGCCAGGCTGGAAAAGGAAACCTCCGTGCGCTTGAACCCGGGCACCGTCGTGGCCGCCAAATTCTCGGAAATAGCCTCCTGCCAACGGGCATTGCCCGTCATGGCCGCAGCGGCTTGATACATTCCGACATTCACGCCAGTCGGAAAGCATCCCGAGTGCCACGCGTGGTTCAGCCCGGTTTTACGGGGGTTTCAGCATATATCTCGCCTGCGACCGGCTCTTTCGCCCCAAGACCACCGGCAACCCAGACCCCCCTCCGGACAACTTTGCCGCGTGCCTCGGTTGCTCCTCCTTCGCCGTCGCGATTCAACGAAGGCCGAATTCGGTGCCCACTTGCAGAAAAGCCTGAAGCAGGTCTTCCCAAGCTTCGGGGGGAGTCTCCCAACCGGAACTGACCCGGATCATACGGTCACTGGCATTGGGAGGGTAACCCATGCTCGCTAAGACCGGCGAGGGTACTTCCTGCCCCGACGAGCAGGCACTGCCAGTGGAGACGGCAAAGCCGAGCCTGTCCAACCGGACTACCCACCGGCGGCGGCAGTCGGCGGCGGGCGGCATGAGCGCCGAAACGGTATTCCACAGCCGGGGGGCATTCCGACCCAGAATCTCGACGCCAGGAATGGCCGACTCCAACCGCTCAACCCAAGAGTCTCGGACGCTCCGATGCGCGAACGGACCCTCAGGTTCCGCCAGAAGCGACCGCTGGCGTTCCTCCAAGGCGGCCACCATTGCCAAGATGCCGGCCACATTCTCGGTGCCCGCCCGACGCCCTTCTTCCTGAGGTCCTCCCCAGAGCAGGGGCTGGAAGGATTCCGGGACCTTGAGAAAGCCGACGCCGCCAGGCCCTCCAAACTTGTGACCGCAGGCGGCGACAAAATCACAGCCCCCTAACCCGATGGCGTGCCGCTTTCCGATCCACTGAGAAGCATCGCAGGCGAAGGGCACCCCGGACTCGCGGCACAAATCCCGAATCTGCTGCCACGGTTGGATGATTCCCGTCTCATTGTTGGCAGCCATGAGCACCACGGCCCCCACCCCTCCGTGTTGAAGTCGGCGGGCAACCTGCTCAGGCGAAACGACGCCTTCCCGAGAAACCGGCAGGCTTTCGCAACGATCCCCCAACCACTGGACCGACGGGACCCGGACCGACGGATGCTCCAATCCGGACAGGAGCACCGCTCCCCGCGTCCGTCCGGCCAGATGGGCAACCCAGGCGTTGTTGGCCTCGGTCGCGCCGGAAGTCCAGATCACCGACTGCGCCGGACACCCGAGCCAAGCAGCCACCCGATCCCGGGCCTCGGTCAGTGCCTGATCGGCGCGGGCTCCCCAGCGGTGCGGACTGGAGGGATTGGCCGGGAAGCGCTCTGCGGCATCCAACCAAGCCTTCCGTGCGGCCGCCGAAAGGGGATAGGTCGCATTGTGGTCGAAGTACTGCACGGGCGGAGTGTGAAGCCGTGGCGATTCAGGGCGAGGGCCGATTTTTACCCTACCCCTCGTCTCTGGTTCCCCTAGCCTCTCAGTTACATCGTCCATGTCCGCGACGCCCACCATTCTCTATAAACGAGCCACCTTCGTGACCCAATTACCGGTCACTCATCAGTATGCTCCGTCGCACTGTTGGCTGGCTCCGACCGCCGAGGGATTGTGGCGGGTGGGCTTCACCAAGTTCGCCCTGCGGATGCTCGGTGAATTGGTGGACGTCCAGTTC
>CANHYD010000263.1 GCA_947464705.1 Verrucomicrobiota bacterium
GGTGTGGCCTACATCTACGACGAGGTCGGAGACTTCGCCTCCAAGTGCAACATGCAAATGGTCGCCTTGGAGAAGCTCGAAGAGTCCGACAACGCCGTGCTCCAGGAGATGATCCAAAACCACGCGATCAACACCAAGAGCACCCGGGCTGCCTCCATCCTGAAAGACTGGAGCAGCACCCAGGCGAAGTTCATCAAGGTGATGCCCCGCGACTACAAGCGCGTGCTCACAGCGCTGCACAAAGCCCAGGCCGATGGCCTCACGGGCGATGACGCGCTGAATGCCGCCTTCGAAGCCAACTCCAAGGACGTCTCCCGGACCGGTGGGGGCTAATATCCAAGCGCGACACAGAACCCCGCCCAATCGCAACGAGACCTAGGCCTTCAAACGACATAGAGACATGGGAAAACCCACAGGATTCCTCGAATACGCTCGCGAGCTGCCTCTCGACCGTAGCGCCCTGAAACGCATCAAAGACTGGAACGAGTTCCATGAGCACATGGACGACCAGCACCTGCGTCAGCAAGGCGCCCGGTGCATGGATTGCGGCGTGCCCTTCTGCCACAACGGTTCGCTGGTCAGCGGCATGGCCAGCGGATGCCCCATCAACAACCTGATCCCCGAGTGGAACGATCTCGTGTATCGAGGCCTGTGGAAGGAAGCGCTGGACCGTCTGCACAAGACCAACAACTTCCCGGAGTTCACCGGTCGAGTCTGCCCGGCTCCCTGCGAAGGCTCCTGCGTGCTGGGCATCAATGCGCCGCCGGTGACCATCAAGAACATCGAGTGCACCATCATCGATCACGCCTGGGAAAAGGGCTGGGTCAAGCCGCAGCCGCCCAAGAAGCGGACCGGCAAGAAGGTAGCCGTCATCGGATCCGGCCCTGCGGGCCTCTCCGCCGCAGCCCAGCTCAACAAGGCGGGCCACTATGTCACCGTGTTCGAACGGGCGGACCGTCCCGGTGGCCTCCTCATGTACGGCATCCCGAACATGAAGCTCGACAAGCAGAAGGTCGTGCTGCGCCGCATCAAGCAAATGGAGCGTGAGGGCATCGCCTTCCGCTGCAACAGCGAGGTGGGTCGCGATGTCACGTCGGCCCAACTCATCGAGGATTTCGACGCCGTGGTGTTGTGCACCGGTGCCACCAAGCCGCGGGATTTGCCCATCGAAGGCCGCCAATCCAAGGGCATCCACTTCGCCATGGAATTCCTGCATGGCAACACCAAGGCCCTGCTCGACAAGGCGCAACCCCCGATCTCTGCGGCTGGCAAGGATGTCATCATCATCGGCGGCGGCGACACCGGCACCGACTGCGTGGGCACGTCCATGCGTCACGGTTGCAAGAGCCTGATCCAGGTGGAGATCCTGCCCAAGCCGCCCACCGAGCGCGCCAAGGACAACCCCTGGCCGGAGTGGCCCAAGACCTACAAGATGGACTACGGCCAGGAAGAGGCCGCCGCCGTCTACGGCGCCGACCCTCGCGTCTACCTGACCACCGCCAAGAAGTTCCTGACCGACGATCAGGGCAACGTCTCCGGAGTGCACCTGGTGGAAATCCGCTGGGAGCGCAACGACAAGGGGCAATTCACCCCCGTGGATGTTCCGGGCACCGATCGGGTGGTTCCGGCGCAATTGGTACTCTTGGCCATGGGCTTTGTCGGGCCTGAGCAGCCCTTGCTCGAGTCGCTGGGCTTGGAGCGGGACCCTCGTTCCAACATCAAGGCAGAACACGGTCAGTACGCCACCAGCATCCCCAAGGTGTTCGCCGCTGGCGACTGCCGCCGGGGTCAAAGCCTTGTGGTGTGGGCCTTCAATGAAGGCCGCGGAGCCGCCCGCGAGTGCGACCGTTACCTGATGGGCACCACCTCGTTGCCCTGATACGCAGGAACTTCGGTTCCCTGAATCCAACATCGGAAGGCGAAGAGGTCTCTCTTCGCCTTCCTGCTTTCAGATCCTCCCGCCGCCAGCCAAAACTCTGCTCGTCCACCTGCCATGCCCAAAGAAGATGCCATCCACGTCCCGGCCCAGGTCCTGAGTCCGCTGGGAGTCGCCGCCTATCGTATGCGCTTGGCTAACGGCTATGAACTGGTGGCCCATGTCACCCGCAAGCTTCAACCGGTGATCGGGGCCATCCAACCCGGCGACACCATGGAACTCGAGTTGTCTCCATTCGACCTGTCTCGGGGACGCATCATCGGCCGCTGCGGCACGCCATAAGGCTTTCCCGGGAATCCTCCCGACCACCGCTCCCGGATTGCCCAAATCCGCGGAGCGGAGCAGCCTGCGGCCATGTTCCCTCCGGTCCGCACCGTCTTGTTGTTCCTGCTCTCGTCGCTGCTCTTATCGTCCCTGTTTCCGGCGATTCTCGGAGGTCAAACCGCCAAACGGGCCAACGAATCCGGGGCGACCCGATTGAAGGTGGACCTGCTGGGAGTCTTCGCCCATCCGGACGACGAAACCGGTGTGGCGGCCACCATCGCCTCACTAAGCAACGGTTCTGGTCGTTCCATCGCCCATGTCTACTGCACTCGGGGCGAAGGTGGCGGCAACATGGTGGGAACCCAGTCCGGACCGGCTCTGGGAATCCTGCGAGAGATCGAGCTGCGGGATGCCCTTCAGGGACTGGGGGTGCAGCAAGTGCATTTCCTCGACAAGGCCGACTTCGCCTACACCGAAAGTCTCGGTATCACTCTGGAACGCTGGAATCACGACGACACGCTGGGCCGCTTGGTGCGCGTCATCCGTGCCCTGAGACCCGAGGTGGTGATCACCATGAACCCCGCCCCCTCGCCCGGGCAACACGGCAACCATCAGGCAGCCGGATGGCTGGCCACCGAGGCCTTCGAAGCGGCGGCGGATCCCTCCCAATTTCCCGACCAGCTGCGTCTTGAGGGCCTGTCCCCTTGGCGACCGCGGAAGCTCTTCTATTCCGGGGCCGGCGCCAATCCAGGGCAGGCTGTGTCCATTCCCCTCACTCGCCCTCTACCCGACGGACGCCTGCCTGTGGCCGTGGCCGCCGAGGCCCTGTCCAACCATCGGTCCCAGGCGTTCGGAGCCATCGCACAGTCGCCGTGGTTCCGTCGCACCACCAACCAGTGGTTCACCCCGGTTTGCAGCGTCTTGCCCATCGGCCCCACCGAGAGCGATCTCTTCCAAGGCCTTCCGCTCCCCGAGGCTTTGGGAGCCTGTCCCCCGCGTTGGGATGGGTTTCCGGTGCCGGAAACAACTGAGGATCCCAGCCTGTTTTTTGTACCAAGACCCGCGGTGGCTCGGTACCGGGAGTTCGTTCGCGCCCACCGGATCTCCCATGCCGCCCAGTCTTTCCAAGCCGATGTCCCCGTCGTCGCCGGACAGGAGACGAGCCTGTCCCTCTTCCGGGACCGTTCTTTAGGCAAGGGAACCGTCCAGTTTCAAACCCCACCCGGCTGGTCGGCACGTGGGACCTCGGGAGGTCGAGTAGGCGTCACAGCCCCGGCCGCCGCCCGTGACGATGTCACGCTGCTGGCGCGGGTCGGTGACCACCAGGCCATGGTCCGTCTGCACCCGGTACCCTCCCTGAAGGTCCCCCGGATCACACCGCTTCCCTGGAATCGCCACAGCGAGGACCCGGCCTGGATGGCATTGCCGGGCACCGCCATCGGGCCTGAGCAATCCTGGCAGGGACGTTCCGACGGCGCTGCGGACTGCAGCGGTCAATTCCGATTGGGGCATGACGGAAAACACCTCTGGGTGGAAATCCAAGTCCGGGATGACCAAGTGGTCTCCAACATCGAATCCAACGATATCAAGGGCCACTGGCGGAGCGACTCGGTGGAGCTTTGTGTGGACCCCGCGGCCGGCGCCGAGCACACGCTGGGCTGCTGGAAAGCAGGCATCTTCCCCTTCGACCGGACTGGTCAGGTCCGGGGTGCCCGCGATGCCGATGCCGATCCGGGGCCTCTGGAGCGGCATTCCCCGGGCACGCGCCTGCTTTCGTGGCGAACCGCCGAGGGCTACACCCTCCGTGTGCTCATCCCGCTGCGAGAACTGGGTCTGAAAGGAAAGTCTGGCACCAAGGCTGGATTCAATGTGTTGCTCTATGAC
>CANHYD010000264.1 GCA_947464705.1 Verrucomicrobiota bacterium
GACATGGAGTCGGTCAACAAGCGCCTCGACAAGGTGGCCAAGGATGCCAAGCGCGGAGACAAGGAAGCGCAGGCCGAACAGGCCGTCCTCAGCAAGCTCAAGCCGCACCTCGACGCCGGCAAACCCGCATTGACCTGCGAACTCACCACCGAGGAGAAGGCCCTGTCGAAGAGCTTCTGGTTGATGACCGACAAACCCACCCTCTTCGCCTGCAATGTGAAAGAGGGCGATTTGGCCACCGCCGACACCAACCCCTACGTGGTCAAGGTGCGCGAGTATGCCAAGAGCCAACTGAGCTGCGAAGCCACGGTCATCAGCGCCCAGATCGAGAGCGATCTCGTGGACCTGTCCGAAGAAGAAGCCAAGGAATTCCTCTCCGCCCTCGGAGTCACCGAGTCGGGCGTGGGTTCACTGATCCGAGCCACCTACCACCTCCTCGGACTGCGCACCTACTTCACGGCCGGCGAGAAAGAAGTCCGGGCTTGGACCATCCATGCCGGCGACACCGCACCCAAGGCGGCCGGCGTCATCCACAGCGACTTCGAGCGCGGATTCATCAAGGCCGAGACCGTGGCCTACAAGGACTTGGTCTCCTGCGGCTCGGTGGCTGCCGCCCGCGACAAGGGGCTGTACCGCATGGAAGGCAAGGAATACGTGGTCGCCGACGGCGACGTGCTGGTCTTCAAGTTCAACGTCTAGTTCACCGTCTGAACTAGCCGAGAACGAATTCTAGGACGGATTCCAAAACCGGCTCTTCGGAAAGCCAGTACGCACAACGGCCCGGGGCGAAGGGAGAGGCATGACCTCCCCACCGCCACCGGGCCGTTTCGTTTGGGACCAATTAGGCGCCGACCACCTTGGAGAGCAACGCGTTCATGCGCTGGAGCATGGCACGCGGATCTTCGAGGCGGCCTGAGGCCAGCCGGGCCTGGTCATTCAACTGCTCGGCCACCAAGCCCGCCAGAGCCGCATCGTTCTGACGCAACTGGTTGAGCTTCACGATGACCGGATGCCTGGGGTTGATTTCCAAGTCCGGCGCCGCCTCGTCGCCGGTCATGGCATCCCGGCCCATAGCCTTGAGCGTGCGACGCATGCTGGCGGTCATGTACTTGTCGCTATCGAGGGCCACCACCGGGCTATCGACTAGGCGCTTGGACGAGCGCACCTCATGCACCGTCTCACCCAAGGTCAGCTTGAGCCAACCCGCCAGTGACGTGGCTTCATCATCCGTGAGAGCCCCCTCCTTAGAGGCATCCTCCACATCCAGTTCGGCCTTTTCGGCGGCCATGATGGTCTTCGACTCGAACTCGCGCAGGCGATCCATCACGAATTCGTCGATCGGATCGTCCACGAACAGGACCTCGAACTTGCGGGCGCGGAACACCTCGAAATAAGGGCTCGCCTCGGCGGCGGCCCGGTCCTTGGCCAAGAGGTAATAGATGTCCTTCTGTCCCTCCGGCATGCGCTTCACGTAGTCGGCCAGCGACGTCTTCTTGCCAACCTCGGTGGCCGAGGACTCGTAGCGAATGAGTTTGGCCAAGGCGGCCTGGTTCTCCCAGTCGCTGAGCACGCCCTCCTTGAGGAACCGGTGATACTCGGAATAGAACCCGTCGTAAGCCGCGGCATCCTTCTCCGCCTCTTCGGCCAAATGCTTGAGGAAGCGATTGGTCAGCGCCTTGCTCAGCTTGCGCATGAGGTCGGAGTCTTGCATCCGCTCGCGAGAGACATTGAGCGGCAAGTCTTCGCTGTCCACCACACCGCGCACGAACCGCAACCACTCCGGGAGAAGACCCTTCGGCTTGGAATCGATGAGCACCTTGCGGCAGTACAAATGGACCTCCGACTCCTGTCGCACCATGCCGGGCATTTCGAGGCTGCGCGACGGCACGAAGAGCAACGCCTGGATGGCGATGGGCGCATCGGCCGTGAAGTGCAGGCGGTACTTGGGTGCCTCGTTGTCGTGGGCCAGGTACTCGTAGAACTCCTTGTACTCCTCCTCCTTCACCTCGTTCTTCGAGCGGGACCAGATGGCCTGGACCGTGTTGACCCGCTTGCCATCCAACTCGAGCGGGAAAGCCACGAAATTGGAGTACCGCTTGACGATGCGTTCCAGGTTGCCGGCTTGCGCGAACTCCTTGGCTTCGTCCTTGAGGCTGAGGGTGATTTGAGTGCCCGGGGTGGCGTCCGGAGCCGACTCGAGCGTGTAGCCATTGCCACCCTCGCTGGTCCATTTCCAACCCTCGGAGCCCGGCACCTGAGAACGGGTCACGACCGTCACCTGCTTGGCCACCATGAAGGCGGAATAGAAACCGACACCAAATTGGCCGATGAGCCGGGTGTCCGGCTTCTGCTGCTCGGCCAGGGCCTTGAGGAAGGCCTTGGTGCCCGAGTGAGCGATGGTACCCAAGTTTTGGACCAACTCATCCCGGTTCATACCAATGCCTGTGTCGGCGATGGTCAGCGTCGACTCCGCCTCGTTGGCGGTAATGGCAATGGATGGGCCACTGTCGCCCGTGGATGACTGCCCGCTGGCCTGGAGAAAACGGAGCTTCTCACAGGCGTCGGCAGCATTGGAGACCAACTCGCGCACGAAGACCTCGCGGTCGGTGTACAGGGAGTGGATGACGATGCTCAGCAGTTGCTGGATCTCGGCTTGGAATGAATGCTGTTCTGGCTGACTCATGGTGTGTTCAAAAACAGGTGAGTAAAAAACGAACTTGGGGCCAATAAAAACCCAGGCAGCGCTCCGGCGAACCGGGCGCGAAGGCTAGTTTTACTCGCTCAAACCGTGGCGCTGTCAAGGGAGGGTCCGCACCGGGTGCTTCAGCCAGCCTGGCGGAAGACCATGAACAATCCCTGCCCAACAGCCTACCAAACCCGGGCCCAAATAACCTTCAGGTAGCGGCTCTCCGGGCAATTGGACATCACGGGGTGGTCTTCACCCGGGCCCGTGCGATCGAGGATTTGAAGACGGCGGCGAGTCCGCACCGACATTCGGATGACGATGTCCTCGAACTCCTCGGCCGAGATCATGCCCGAGCAGGAACACGTCACCAGCAAACCTCCGGGGCGAGTGATCACCATGCCGAGTCCATTGAGATCTTCGTAGCGCTGCCGACCCTCGGCCGCATCTTCATCATCCCGGCTGTGGATGAGCTTGGGCGGATCCAGAATCACCACATCCCACTGTTCGCCATTGTCCCGCATTTGACGGGCGTAGCTGAAGGCATCGCAATCCACCCAGTTCACCCGGACCTGATTGAGATTGGCGTTGCGCTTGGACATGGCGATGGCGGCCTCGTCCAGATCCACCCCGGTCGCCTCGGTGGCCTGCCCCAGCAGCATTGCCGAAATGGAGAACCCACCGGAATAGCAGCACAAATCCAACACCCGCTTGCCACGGGTATAGCGGGAGAGCTTGAGGCGGTTGTCGCGCTGGTCGCAGAAAAACCCGGTCTTGTGGCCCTCCTTGAAGTCCACCTCATACCGGATGCCATGCTCTCGGATCTTCACAGCCCGAACGGGATCGGACTTCACCGTCGTGGGAGAGATCCCCTCATTGCGTGCCACCGTGTCATCCACTTCGAAGACCACCCGCTGGGTGCCCAGACGCTCATGCATCCGGGGAATCCAAGAGGCCAACCGCTGGGCGATGCCCAAGCTGTGAACCTGAATGCTCAGCACATCAGCAAACTTGTCGACCACCAGGCCACTGAGACCGTCGGCATCGGAGTGCACCACCCGAAACGCATCGGTCACCTCCGGAAGGCGCAGAAAATCGATCCGATGGTCCATGGCCCGGTCGAGCAACTCGACCAGCAGTGATTCCGCGACAAAGGATTCCCCCCAATGGAACAGCCGCAGAGGCACCTTCGCGCGCGGATGCCACAGGCCATTGCCACACGGCGAACCCGACTTGTCGTACACATGGACCCAATCACCCGCCTTCGCCCCAGCGGAGGCATCGCGGATCATGGCCGGGTACACCGTCGGTTGCTGACTGTGGTACTTCAACCAGACCCACGGCGTCTGCCAATGCGTCGTATC
>CANHYD010000265.1 GCA_947464705.1 Verrucomicrobiota bacterium
CCTGCGAGCGAAGGACCGGTCCCGCGGAGCCCCCACGAGGCACGGATCCCCAGCGCCAGCCCCGGCACTCTGCCACCGCAAAACAGGTGAGAGCTCCCGGGGTATGCGGCGTTCCCTCAGGACGCTCCGGTTGTGCGCTATACCCGGGGTTTCACCCCGGGGTGGTATGCGGTGCCCCGTTGGGGCTCTCCGAACGCCTCACCTTCCCCAGAGCCTTCCTGCGCCTCAACGAAGCGGCAGCGGGAACGGGCCGGAGCGAGCATTGGAAGCGATCAAACCCATCCCTCGCGCAAAGCGCGAAAGCCCCATACTCCCCCGAGCTTCCCTGCAAGCGCAGGACCGATCCCGCGGAGCGCAACCCAAAAACGCACCGGAAAAAGCCCCCCTCAGGAGCCTGTCCCAAATTACCCGAATATAATAAAGAGTGACCTTTTTTGTGTAAATATGCGGGACCGCCCCCTAAGCCCCGACCCCTAAGCCCGATCCCGCGGAGCTCACCCAAGAACGCACCAACACCACCAACTCAGCGCCCACCCATTTGACGGGACGCTTTCTTATTCCAGCCTGCATCCGTAGCCTGTCCCTCATCACCATGAAGCTCGGTTTAGCCCATTGTCTTAGTTGGCTGTTGGCCTTCGCGGCCATGGCTACGGGCATGGCTGGCGAACCCGAAACCCGGTACCTGCAGGAAGTCAAACCCCTACTGACCCGGGCCTGCGTCTCCTGTCACGGCCCCGATCACCCGAAGGCTAGACTCCGCATCGACACCGCAGCGGACGCCCTGAAAGGCGGAGAATCGGGACCAGCCATCGTCCCCGGAAAACCCTCTGAGAGCCTGCTAATACAAGTCTTGGAAGGAACCCATCCAGGGATCGAACGGATGCCCTACCACAGGCCTCCCCTTCAAACCCCCGAAATCGAGACCCTTCGCCATTGGATCGCCGACGGAGCCCACTCTCCAGCCCAAGAAGTCCCAGGCGTCTTCGTCCACTGGTCCTTTATTCCACCCCAACGCCCCCCAACACCCCGAACCGCCGTCCCACACCATCCGATCGACGCCTTCATCCGCGACACCTTGCAAGGCCTCCGCATCAGCCCCTCGGCCCCGGCCGACTCCGCCACCTGGCTGCGCCGAGTCCATCTCGATCTCATCGGCCTCCCACCCGAACCGAAGCTCATCCACGGGTTTGTCGCCAATGACTCACCCACTGAACGCGACCGCATCATCGACCACTTGCTCGCTTCACCCCACTACGGAGAACGGTGGGGACGCTGGTGGCTCGATATCGCCCGCTACGCCGACTCCAACGGCTACAGCGTTGATGCCCCTAGGTCCATCTGGCCTTACCGCGACAGCGTCGTCGCGGCTTTCAACGCCGATCAACCCTTCGATCAATTCCTGGTCGAACAACTCGCCGGAGACCTCCTGCCCCAAGCCACCTTGGCCCAGCGCATGGCCACCGGCTTCCACCGCAACACCCAGATCAACCAAGAAGGCGGCATCGACCCCGAACAATTCCGAATCGAATCGGTGTTCGACCGCGTCGCCACCACCGGCTCGGCCCTGCTTGGCCTGAGCATCGGGTGCGCGCAGTGCCACGACCACAAGTTCGACCCCATCTCCCACCGCGACTACTACGGCCTCTTCGCCTTTTTCAACGACCAAGACGAACCCACCCTCGAGGTGCCCGGGCTGAAGGCAGGCCCCGGCGAAACCAAAAGCACCCCCGGAGGCTGGGCCACCACACTCGTCTTGAGCGAACGCAGCCAACCCCGCGACACCCGGCGGTTCATCCAGGGCGATTTCACCCGCCCCGCCGAATCCATACCACCCGCAACGCCCAAGGTGCTGCCGCCCCTACCCCCGAAGAACGGCCGGTACCAGCGAATCGATCTTGCCCGCTGGCTAACTTCGCCCCAGCACCCACTCACCGCCCGCGTCCTCGTCAACCGTGTCTGGCAGCAGTACTTCGGACGCGGCCTCGTCGAAACCGAAAACGACTTCGGCACCCAAGGCACCCCGCCCACCCACCCAGAACTGCTCGACTGGCTGGCCATCGAGCTTCGCGAGTCCGGCTGGAGCCTCAAACACTTGCACCGACTCCTCGTCCGATCCGCGACCTACGGGCAATCCTCCGTCGCACGACCCGACCTGCGAGAAACCGACCCGCTCAACCGCTGGCTGGCTCGCCAAAACCGCCTCCGCCTCGACGCAGAAATCATCCGGGACGTCGCACTGGCCGCCTCAGGCCAATTGGACCCGATGCTCGGCGGCTCCCCAGTGCAACCCCCGCAACCGTCCGGCCTCGGAGCCTTCACGCAAAGCAACCGCGACTGGGCACCCAACACTGGCGGCCACCGGTTCCGTCGAGCCCTCTACACCCGCTTGCAACGCGCGACCCTCCACCCCGCGCTGGCCGTCTTCGACGCCCCGGACAGCTTCACCACCTGCACCCGACGACTCCGCAGCAATACCCCCCTGCAGGCCCTCACCCTGCTCAACGACACCCAGTTCTACGAACTGGCCCAGCAAATCGCCCGTCAAATGGCCGCCGCACCGGGTCCCGAAAATCACCGGATCACCACCGCTTTCCTGCGATGCACTGGCCGTCACCCGGCCCCCGACGAATTGCAGCGACTCTTGCGCCTGCTCCACGAAGAGCGGTCGAGCGGCGAGGCAAACCGGCAACCCGAAACCGGCTGGCTCGCCGTGGCCCGCGTGCTGTTGAACCTCGACGAAACCATCACCCGGGAGTGACCTCCAACCCACCGACGCCCATGGAACCCCATCCGCATAGCCCGTCGCTCCACGAAGTGACCCGTCGGCACTTCTTCGGCCGCTGCGCCCTAGGCTTGGGCAACGTGGCGCTGGCCTCCCTGCTGGCGGAGGGCAAAGACACCCCACACTCTGGAGTGCCCACGACACCCACCGGCCAGGAGCCACTTCGGTCCCGACCCGCACATCACCCCGCACGGGCCAAGAGCATCATCTATTTGTTCATGGCCGGCGGACCCAGCCAGCTCGAACTCTTCGACGCCAAACCCCGACTCAACCAACTTAGCGGCCAGCCCATTCCTGACTCATTCCTGGAGGGCAAGCGGTTCGCTTTCATGGACTCCTCCTTCAAGAACAAGTCCACCTTGCTCGGGTCCAAGCGCACCTTCCGCCAGTACGGGCAATCCGGGGCCACGGTCAGCGATTTGCTACCGCACACCGCAGGCATCGTCGACGACATCGCTCTCGTGAAGAGCTGCGCCACCAACCTCTTCAACCACGCCCCGGCCAAGCTCTTCATGAACACCGGCAGCGGTCAATTCGGCCGGCCGAGTATGGGCTCGTGGGTGACCTACGGAATCGGCAGCGAATCGCGCGACCTCCCCGGATTCGTGGTGCTCCAAAGCGGGCCGCGCGGACCACGAGGCGGGGCCGTCAACTGGTCCAGCGGATTTCTGCCCACCAGTCATCAAGGGGTTCCGCTTCGAGGCTCGGGGGATCCGATCCTGAACCTGAGCCGGCCCGAGGGCATCAGCGCCCCATCGCAGCGCCGAACTCTCGACGCCCTGGGCGACCTGAACTTGCGCCGAGCCTCCGAAACCGGCGACCCCGAGATCGCCACCCGAATCGCCAGCTACGAGATGGCCTATCGGATGCAGTCGAGCGCCCCCGAACTGACCGATCTCCGCGGCGAAACCGATGCCACCCTGGCGCTTTATGGCTGTACCCGCGACACCCCCAGCTTCGCTCGCAACTGCCTGTTGGCGCGCCGACTCGTCGAACGCGGCGTGCGCTTCGTGCAACTGTACCACACCAACTGGGATTCCCACGGCGGCCCCGGCGAGACCCTTGAAAACGACCTCGCAAAGGTGGCCCATCAGGTGGACCAAGGCTGCGCGGCCTTGGTCAAAGACCTCAAATCCCGCGGCCTGCTCGACGACGTACTGGTCGTCTGGGGCGGTGAATTCGGCCGCACCCCGATGGGTGAGACCCGCGAGAAGACCGGTCGGAACCACCACATCGACGCCTTCACCATGTGGTTCGC
>CANHYD010000266.1 GCA_947464705.1 Verrucomicrobiota bacterium
CGCGCACAGCGCGAAAGCCCCACCCTTCCCAGAGCCTCCTCAGCGCGCGCAGGACCGATCCCGCGGAGCGCCCCATACGCCAAGCGGAGCGGTATCGGTCCGCAGCAAGCCTTGGAGGCGATCACCAAAGCCCCTCGCGCGCAAAGCGCGAAAGCCCCCTCCTTCCCCAGAGCCTCCTCAGCGCGCGGGGGACCGTTCCCGCGGAGCGCCCCACCAACGCCAAGCGGAGCGGGATCGGTCCGTAGCGAGCCTTGGAGGCGATCACCAAAGCCCCTCGCGCACAGCGCGAAAACCCCATCCTCCCCACAGCCTCCTCAGCGCGCGGAGGACCGATCCCGCGGAGCGCCCCTATTGGCGGAGAAAAGACACAGAGCCTCTCAGGTATGACGCGCAGCCAAGAGGCTGATCAATCGCACTCCGACCACCACCGCAACACCCAGCAGCAACAAACCGCTGAGTTGGGAAAGACGCCTCAAAGCCAAGGGTGAAATCGAATCCCGGTGCCGAGAGACCCCCCATCCCAGCAACGAAAACCACAGCAAAGCCCCGGAAGCGACCCCCCCGACGAACGACTGCTTACAAAGCCAGTTGTCCGTCAGCCACTCCCTAGAGAGCAGCATCGCCGTCACCGTGATCCACAGCAGCAGAATCCCTGGATTGCCCAAGACCCGTACAAATCCAGTCCAGAACCCCGTGTGCGGGTGAAACCGCCGCTCCATCAACTGGACCCCTTGAGTCTCACCGGGAATCGGAACACCCCTCAGGTACTTGATGCCCAACCACAGCATCAAGATGAAGCTGACCAACTCCATGGTGGCCCGAAAGAGTCGAGAACCGAAAAGGGCATCGAATCCCGCAAACGCGGCCGCACAATAAACGGCCTCCATCACCACCGCCCCCATCCCCACAAACAACGCCCAGCGGAAACCACGATGGCCTCCCTCCGCCAGGATCGTGGCATTGACGGGCCCCCCCGGAACACTCGCCAAGAAACCGGAGATCCCGCCCAAAAGGGCTGCCGACACCATGGGCCAGGGATCAGTCATGCGGTGCGGTGGGAGCGTAGGACGTCAGGCAACCGAAGAGGGATCATCGTCACCCTCGTCATCGACCTCGATCTCCCGCTGCATCCGACGCGAAATGAAAGGTCGGATGAATCCGTAGAGCAGATAAGCGATGCAAACCAGCGGTGAAACGATCGGCAAAAGTTTCTGCCACAACAGGAAGAACAAAACCGTGACCATGACAATCACGAGGGTCTTCACGAAGGGCTTCTGGGTTCGCCAATCCAGCTTCTTGAAGGTGGGGTACTTCACCTCGCTGACCATCATCACCGAGAGGAAGACCAGAATCACCGGCAACGCATACCTCCAGTAGCCCACCCGGAAGTTCTTCTCGTCCCACCAGATCAGGAACAGCGTCAAAGAGGCCACCATACCAGCGGCCATCGGTATGGGAAAACCCATGAAATGGCTGCCACCACCCGACCCAGACATGGCCGCCAGACAATTGAAACGAGCCAGCCGAAATGCGCCGCAAATCACAAACAACGCAGCGATGAACCAACCGACCTCCTTGTGATTGACGAACACATCCGCCAGCACCACGCGATGGACCAGAAACGCGGGAGCAACCCCGAAACTCACAATGTCCGCTAGCGAATCGAACTCACGGCCAAAGGGGCTTTCAAAGCCGCCCATTCGCGCCACACGACCATCCAAAAGGTCCAAGATGCAGGCCACCAAGATGTACAGAAGCGCCATCTTCACCTCGTGGTAACCGGAGGCTCCGGTGAGATCGGCCTCGACGATCTTCGTCAGCGCCAGGAAACCACAAAAGAGGTTGCCCGCCGTGAAGAGGTTGGGCAGCAGGTAGATCTTGAGCTTCTGAGAATCCTCGTCCGGAGATCCTGGGGATGGGAGGGAGGAGCTCATACGGCAGATCAGCCTTCCAAACGCGCCACCACAGTTTCGCCACCCACGACGCGATCACCCAGAGCCACGGCGACCTTGGATTGAAGCGGGAGGTAGATGTCCACCCGGGACCCGAACTGGATCAGGCTGACCCGTTCCCCCTTGGCCACCGTATCCCCCTCCTGGACCCAGGGAATGATGCGCCGGGCAATTAAGCCCGTGATCAGCTTGATGGCCACCGGCCCACACGACGGCTCCGACGTTTGGAACCCGATGAGAACATTCTCATTCAGGGCGGCCGACTCCAGCTTCAGAGCATTCAAGAACTGACCCGGAGTGTGGCGAACGCGGATCACGGTCCCGGCCACCGGTGCCTGTTGCACATGCACATTGAAGACCGACAAGAAAATCGAAACCCGCCGGCACCGTCCTCCCATGACCGACAGTTCCTCGGTCTCGTCGATGACATCCACCGTTCCGTGGCCGGGCGCGACGATCAGGCCATTGCCTGCGGGAACTTGGGCGTCCGGATCACGGAAGAAATATCCGGCAAAGAGGGCGAAGCCGATCAGCAGGCCCGTCAGCGCCATGACCCCGATCATCAGGATTCCGGGGAAGAGGAAGTGACTGACCATGATCAGCAGCAGTCCAAGGACCCAATAGATCCCCAGCGCCCGCAGCATCATCCGATGAAAGGCGGCCTTGGCCTTCCCTTTGTGTTTCACGGCAAAGAGCCTAGAGGCCGGCCCGGGTGGAGGGAAGCATCCAGATGCATCGGAGTTTCCCATGAAACGGTCCTCACCCAGCCGGCACAAGCCCGTTGGAAAACAGGAGAACGCGAGGCGGAATCTTGCCACCACCGCCCAGTCACGCAGGCTCAGCCCTCGGCCACCTGTTGGGCCGGGGCCACAGATCCGGCACTTGAGACATTAAAATGGGGCTTGAATAGGAACTCCCATCGGTTTCCTGATGCCTCCGGAAGATCTCCGTGCCTAGAGTTCAGACGCCCATGCCGACCGCAGCAATCCTACCCACCCATACGCCTGGGCTGTTCAATCAGGCAGTTCTAAAGACTGCTCGCCTCCTGCGTTCGGGCGGTGTTGCCGCAGTCCCTAGTGAGACGGTCTATGGCCTGGCCGCCAATGCCTTCTCACCGGTGGCCATCCGTGGGATTTATCGGGCCAAGGGCAGGCCGTCCTCCAATCCGTTGATCGTCCATGTGGCGACGGCAGCCATGGCTCGAACGTGTGCCGCGGATTGGCCGGAGCTGGCGGAAGTATTGGCCCGACATTTTTGGCCAGGTCCGCTCACCTTGGTGGTGCCAAAATCCTCAAAGATCCCGGACATCGTCTCTGCGGGCGGGCCCACCGTCGGCCTACGCTGGCCCTCCCACCCCTTCTTTCAGTCCCTGATCCGGGAGTGCGATTTCCCGCTCGCCGCACCCAGCGCCAATCCCTCCGACCATCTTTCCCCAACGACGGCAGAACATGTGATGGCCAGTCTGGGGCAGCGAATCCCGCTCATCGTGGATGCGGGTGCCTGTGCCGTGGGCATTGAAAGCACCGTGGTGGATGTCACCGGCCAGCGGCCGCGCATCCTGCGACCGGGCATCATTTCAGCCGATCAAATCGCCCAAGCGGCCGGAATGGATGCAGACGTGGCCCTGCCGGCCCCGGAAGGACCTCTACGGAGTCCGGGTCAACTCAGTCGTCACTACTCACCCAAGGCCCGTTTGGCGGTGTGGTCGTGGGGAAGCGATGCCGAACTCTTGGATCGGGTGACCCGAGAATCGATGCCTCCCGAGCGACTGTTCGTGCTGACCCATTCCCGAGTCCCCAGAGATCCCATTCCGGCGCAGGTATCCTTCATGCCGGACGACCCCGAGGCCTTTGCACGGGCCTTCTATGGCTACTTGCACGAGTGCGATGACCGGGGAGCGGCCCTGGTGGTCGTCGAGGAATTGCCGGCCGGGTCGGCCTGGGACGGTGTTCGCGATCGACTGCTGCGAGCCTCCGCCCCCGCCGCGCGCGCTGTTTGAGCGCGATCAATCGCCAAACAGCCCCACCACGTCGGTTCCGCCCGTTTCAGACGGTAATGGGGCCGCTTCCGGAGAGACACCACAG
>CANHYD010000267.1 GCA_947464705.1 Verrucomicrobiota bacterium
CGGCCGGCTTTGTAGTTGTCCATGCCGATGTACACCAAGCGGTCGCTGTTCGGCGCGTCCGAGTCGTGGGTCAGCACCTTGGCCCGCCGGGCGGCGGTGTTGAGCAAATCAGTCTGGTTGGCCGGATCGATGGGGCTGACCGCAATGCCGTCGACGCCCTTGGTGAGGAGGTCCTCGATCATGCGCTTCTGGTCGCTGATGCCTTCCACGGGCATCAGGGTCTGGGCATCCACACCCAACTTCTCGCCGGCAGCCTTCACGCCCGCCGAGGCGATGGTCCAGAACGCGGCGACGCCGTTGGACACGAAGGCGATCTTGCGCTTCTTGCCGCCTTCGGCCGTTCCGGCTGGGGCCCCGTTGCTGTTGCCGGCGTTGGCCGAATCAGCCGGCTTGTTGCAGGCGGTGAGCCCGAGCAGTAGCGCGGTCCAGACCGAGAGGGAGACGATTCGATTCATGGGAAAAGGAGTCAGGGTTGCGAGTCGGTATCAGGAAAACAGGTTTAGCAAACGGTCATGCCTCCGTTGACGTGGAGGGTCTGCCCCGTGACGAAGGAGGACGCGTTGCTCGCCAAATACACGACCGTGCCGTCGAGGTCGGACGGAATGCCCCAGCGGTTGACCGGGATGAGGGACCGATAGCCGTCCTTGAGTTCTTGGGGGTCGTTCTCGTGGCGCTCCACGGGGATCCATCCCGGCGCGATCATGTTGACGGTGATGCCGTGTGGGGCGAGTTCGCCAGCCAAGCTGCGGTGGAAACCGTTCTGGCCGCCCTTGGCCGCGACGTAGGCCGTAAAATTCGGGACACCCCGTGCCACCACTTCAGAGCCGATGTTGATGATCCGGCCCCAGCGCTGCGCCTTCATGTGGCCGACGGTGGCCTTGGTGAGCAGCACCGGGCTCTTAATGAAGAAATCGACCATCCGCTGGTAGAAAGCCCAGTCGTATTCCTCAATGGGCTTCTGCGGTTGGTCGCAAGTCGCATTCAAAACCATGATGTCCACCGGGCCCAGCGAGGCCGTGATCTCGGCGATCATGCGTTGGACTTGGGTCTCGTTCGTCACATCCGCCTGGAAAAGCCCCCCCTGAAGGCCAGCAGCCTGAAACTCCGCGAAGGCTTCGTGGGCGCGCTGAGCGTTGTTGGCGTAATTGAGGGCCACTTTGGCTCCGGCTTGTCCCAAGGCCCGTGCCATGCAGCGTCCAAGACCGGTGGTGCTGCCCGTCACGAGAGCGACGCGGCCGGCGAGTGAGAAGGAAGCGGGAAGGGATTCAGGCATGGGAATGCAAGATGGATGGGCAGAGCGATGGCGATGTCCGTGTGATTGCTGTGAGATTGGCCAGATTGTGTCTGGCGTCAACGCGGCGAAGCGTTTCGGAAGCCAGAGCAGGGTGAGTGAAGCCTCTGGTGGTCATCGCCAGGAAGACAGGAAGGCGACCAAGTCCCGCAGTTCGCGTTGGCTCAAGACGTCCCCCATGGGAGGCATGACCGACTGGGGGTTGGCCGAGCGGGTGGCGATGTCCGACTTCGGGATGGTCCGGACTTCACCGGTCGACAATCGGAGGCGGAGGCGTCCGTCGGTTTCTTGCAACAGCAACCCGTCTAGGGACTCCCCGTTTTGCAGGGACAGGCTCACCGTGGCGTATCCTTCAGCGATCCGGGCGCTCGGGTTGAGCAAAGATTCTAAGAGGTATTCGGGTGTGGCGCGCTGGCCGATGCCTTGAAGAACCGGGCCCGCCTGTTGCCCTTCGCCGCCGGCGTTGTGGCAACGCCCGCATTGCCCTTGGACGGAGCCCTGGAAAAGGCGTCGTCCTGCTTCGGAGTTTCCACCGGCTAGCAGTGAGCGAGTGCGGTGTTCGGGATGTGCTTGTTCCCAGGCTGCGATTCGAGCGACCAGGTCCGCGTTGCCGTGCTGGCGGAGGGCTTCCTGCACATCGAGGATCAACGCCTGCGGCAGCATCCCGGCAGTCAGGCGGTCGAGTTGTTGAGACAGCAGGGCCGTGGCGTCGCGTTCGGATCGCTGGGCCACGAGTCGCAAGAGCCATTGCTCTTCGCCCACGGTCGCTGAGCCCCAGTGGTTGCGGGCGTACTCGAAGAACTTCGCCGGTGATCGCTCAGCCTGGATTTCTAGAGCCGCTTGCCGCAATTCCCCCGGAGCCGATTGCGTCAGGCTTTGGACCAATTCCGGAAGCTCCGGAGCCTTGGCACGAGCCAGCGCTTTGAGAGCCTGGACCCTGAGAGCGACGGGATGAGCTGGGGAGCGAACGCAGTCGATAAAGAGGGTCGAGGGCGCGGCGAGTTGCTGTTCGAAGACCAACCGCGCCAACTCCAGCCGTAGGGCGGGACTGGCCTGGAGCCAAAGGGGTTCAATGGCTTCCGTGAGGAGTTGGCGGCCCCAATCGGGCGCGCGAGACGTTAGCGATCGGACTCGGCCCTCCACCCGATCCAAAAATGGTGAGGCATTCCAAGCGGCCAGCGAATCCAGCGCTTCGATTCGGAGCGGCTCAGGTGCTGTGGACCGCTGGGCGTAAGCACTGAGGCGGCGTCCGGAGACCTCGGTGCCGAGGCGTAAATTGGCGCTGAGGACGCGTCGCAGGACGGCTTCATCTGGGTTGTCGCCGATGACATCCAAACACTCGGCCAGCGCTGGCAGGGCCTGCGGCACGGATTCGTCATCATGGATGGCGATGGCCGCCTCGCGGCGCACCCGAGGATGCGAGTCCTTCAAGAAGCCCGCCAAGAGTGGTGAAGACAGCCGCCTCAGGACCACGACGGCGCCGACCCGGACGGCGACGGAGCGATGCTGTACCAATGAGGCCAACCGGTCGGGACGTTGAAGGCCCGACAGGCCCAACGTGGCGGCATGCCGCAAGAAGGGATCCTGATCCGAAGTGTCCTGCAGCAGGGAGACCAAGGCATCGAAGGCCAAGACGTCCCCGATCTTGCCCAGAGCTATGGCTGCCTGAAACCGAACCCGGGCGTTGTCGTCGCGCAGTCGAGAGATGAGCGCGGCCGCCGAATCCTGCACGCGCAAATCGCCCGCCACCTTCGCGGCCTGGGCTCGTACTCGTGGATCCGGGTCTGCCAAGGGCAACTGCCGTGCCTGGAGAGGGGTTCTCAACTGGCCCAATCCCCAGAGGGCATGAATGCGAGCCAGGGTGGGAGAGTTTGTGGCTTGGGCGATTTTCAGCAGTGGTTCGGAGCCTCCCCGGCGGACCCATTCGAACTGGGACCGCAGGCGGATGCGTTGATCGGCGTGACCGAGCAGGCGGGTCAAGGACTCGGCTGTGTGCCCTTTCAATCCGTCCCGAAGCAGTTCCTTCACCTCGCGTCGTAGCGGGGATCCGCTGCTCTTTGGGCCGTCCAACACCCAGATGGCCCCTTTTCCGTCCGGGTTCCACAGGCCATCCCAGTCGCCGACAAACAGCGAACCATCGGGGCTGAAGGCCAGACAGCTGGCCATCATGCCGGTCAGCACCGGCCGCTCGGCCATCATTTCGAAGCCGGCTCCGCGAGCGCGCGCCTGGAAGGTGGTCACCTTCTTCACGGGGAATTGGATCAAGAAGAAGTGATCCCGATAGTCTTCACTCAAGGCAGTGCCGGGATTGTGGACCAGGCTTCCGGGACCCACCGAATAGTTGGTGATGGGCGGCGTGATGTAGGCCGGTTGGTCCGGATGAGTCGGCACCCAGAGGTGCTCGTCCATCCAGGGGTTGTAGTCGGGTTGCCGAGTGATGGCTTTCCAGCCGGGATCGCGGAATTGCCAATTCAGCCGCCAGCCGGAATCACTGCCCTCAGCGATGTGGACGAACCGTTCCCGCTCATCCCGCAGGTCGCCATCGTTGTCCACGGCGAAGAAATTGCCGTCGTCGTCGAAGGCGATTTCCTGAGGATTACGCAGGCCGGTGGCATAGACCTCCAGGTCCGATCCGTCGGTGTTCATCCGCAGCACACCTCCGGTGTTCGGGTGCCGCAGGATCCGGCCCTCGCGGTTGGTCACACAAAACCCGTTGTCACCGCAGGAGAAGTAG
>CANHYD010000268.1 GCA_947464705.1 Verrucomicrobiota bacterium
CGGTCCCCGGCATTGCCTACGGACTGGCCGCCGCCGATGACGCGGTCTTTGTGAGCACCGATCGCGGGGCCGTGTTGTGCCTGCGCTCGCCCAGTGCCTCCGAACCGTCCCCATCTTCCAACGCTTCGACTTCTTCCCGGCCATGAATTCCGCTTCTTTGATTCGCCTCGGAGTCTCCGTTCTTCTTTCCACCGCACTGAGTTTGTGCGCGCAGGAAACCGGCCGCATCGGGCGCTGGGTCTTCGCCCCGGAGTGGGCACAGAATGCGGGCATGCGCTCGCCCATCGGCAAGGAGTTGACCTTCGTGGGTAAACCCAAGCTGGTGAAAGATCCGGGTCCGCCGCGGATCGAGCTTCCGGGTCGCGACGAGCGCATCGTGGTGGCCAATGCGCCCGATCGGGCGCTGTTGCCCGCGCGCGATATGACGGCCGAAGCCTGGGTGCGCGTGGACCGCGTCACGCCGTGGGGCGGGTTCATTGGACAGGTTCAGGACAATGGGGACTTCGAGCGCGGCTGGGTGTTGGGATTCGTCGAATCCCGCTTCTCGTTCGCCCTGGCCTCTGAAGGGGGGCAACGGCTTACCTTTCTGACTGCTCCGACCGCGTTCCAAACCAACCGGTGGTATCATGTGGCCGGAGTGTATGACGGGGCCGAGATGCGGCTGCTGGTCGACGGCGCGGTGGTGGCCACCAGTCGTGACCAGTCAGGTCCCATTTTGTATGCGACTTCCGGCCCCATGGTCCTCGGGGCTTACCAGGACGACGATGAGCACTTCCGTTTGAGCGGCGCCCTGCATGAGGTGGGGCTGTTCCGTCGCGCCGTGCCTTCGGCAGAGTTACAGTCCCATTACGAGGCCCGGAAGCGCCTGTTTCCTGAGCCGGCCCCGGAGCCGATCTTCGCCAAGCCCGACTTCGGCCCCTTCATCGATTGGGTAGATCGCACGACGGCGGAAGTGGTCTGGGAGACCTTGGCCGACGAACCAACCGCGTTGGAATTAGACATGCCGGATGGCACGCGACGCCGATGGGGCATGGGGCATGCGCGCAACCATTCGGTGAAACTTACCGGCCTGCTGCCGGACCGGGAGTACCACTACCGATTGATCTTTCCGGACCGCCAGGGGCGTCCGGTGACCAGTCGGCGGTACCTCTTCGACACTTCGTTCTATTATCGGCCGGCTCAACCGGCAGCGTTGGTGAAAACATCGGCGGCCACGCGGGCCGCACAGGTGATCCAAGCATCGGGAGTGCGTCAGGGATATGCCCTGGTCTTGGGATCGACCGATGCCGATCTCGCCGTGGAATTGGTCCGCCAGAGCGACCTGGAAGTGGTTCTGGTGGAGAAGGAGGCCGCGTTGATCCAGCGCCTGCGAGCGCGTCTGGATGAGGCGGGCGTCTATGGTGTCCGTGCCACGGTGATGCGGTCGGAATCTGCGCAACTGCCCTTCGGTGGGCTGACGGCCAACTTGATCGTGGTGGCTTCCGGGCGTCCGCCGGAAGTGCCCGCTGCCGAATTGCACCGCCTGCTGCGGCCCGTCGGAGGAGCGTTCTTGGCTGAGGTGTCGGCCGGTCAATCCGAGGCGTGGGCTCGTTGGATGGAGGGGGCGCCGATGGCGGAATGGAGCCCGGTCACGGGCAGTGGGGCCGGCCGGGGCGATTGGCGTCGCTGGGTCCGAGGTCGTTTGGTCGGTGCGGGCGATTGGGCGCATCAATATGGGGGTGCCGACAATTCCTCCTGCAGTCAGGATGACTTGGTCCGTGGCGAGCTCCAGGTGGCCTGGTGGGGCGACCCGGGGCCCCGACCGATGCCCGACCGCGGCAATCGCAACCCGGCCCCTTTGAGCGTCAATGGGCGTCTGATGATCCAAGGCGACCGGATCCTTTTCGGTCTCGATGCCTACAACGGCGCGATCCTGTGGTCGTTCTCCTGTCCGGAAGTCCGCCGAGCCAACGTCACCCGCGACAGTTCCAACATGACGGCCGCCGGGGACAGGCTCTTTGTGGCCCACGGGCGTCATTGCTTGGGCATCGATGCTCAGACGGGCGCGAGGTCTCGCCGCTACTCGGTGCCGGCCGCCGGAGAGGAGCCTCGGGACTGGGGCTACGTCGCTGCCGAGGGAGGGCTCTTGATCGGCAGCCGGGTAAAGCCGGGGTCGGCATATCTGGGGGATGATGGCGAGTGGTACGAAGAGTATGCCGCCGACCAGATCGCTCGGGTGACTAGCGATTTGCTATTCGCCACAGATCCGGAGACGGGCAAACCCGTTTGGCAGTACTCGGGCGGGGCCGTTCTCAACTCCACGATCACCTTGGGTGACGGGATGCTCTTTTTCCTGGAGAGCCGCAATCCGGAGGCCATCTCCGCGCCCTTTGCTCGGCAGAATCCCAATGTCCTGACTGATCAATGGCTGGTGGCTCTGGATCTGAAGACCGGCAAGAAACTCTGGCAGAAAACCCACGACTTCAGCGCCTGCAAGTTCATGACCTATTTGGTCTATGGGAAGAACACGGTGGTGGTGACCGGGACCGATGCCTCCAAAAACTTCCACACCTTCGCCTTTAATGCGCCGTCACCCCGCGGGAACCAAGACACGGGCGATGACATCATCAGCGCCATCGGAGGCCGCGTTCTGTGGTCGGAGACGCACAAGGAAGACAAGGGGCACCACAGCGGGCACCTCCAGCATCCGGTGGTCATCGGGGACACCTACTATTCCGACCAGCGGGCTTTCAAGCTCACCTCGGGGGAATTGGAGCGCAAGGATCTGCCCGAGCGGCGGGGTTGCGGGGTGATGTCGGCGGGTCGCAATGCGATCTTCTTCCGTCACCACTTCCACGGCATGTGGGATTTGGAGTCCAATAAGCGAACTCAATTCGAGGGCATTCGCTCCGGATGTTGGCTCAGCATGATCCCGGCCGGAGGCATGCTGTTGGCTCCGGAAACCAGCGCGGGTTGCTCCTGCACCCATGCCATCCAGACCTCCATCGGCTACATTCCGAAGACCTTGGCCGGACGGTAGGTGCTGAGTCTTCAGTATCGGATGCGGGAGCCACGGCACCGGCGGTTCATGGGAGTCGCGCCGGATGGTTCCCGCGGTAGACATCGGTGACGATGGCTTCTTTGGCCTTCCAGACGAGGGTCATGGTCAGAGCCACGGGCGGGAGTCCGAGCGAGACCACCAGGAACACTCGGGCCTGCTCCAAGACCTCGAGGATGTCTTGGAGGTGGCTCGGGAGGACCGGGAATTCGCGGGCCAGAGTCCATGCGGTGGCGAAGACCGACAGCGTGCTCAGCAAGGTGGTGTTGACCGTCGTGAAGAGCCGCATGTCCGAGCGCAGGGTTTCGTCTGGGAGCAAGGCGGCCAAGCGACGGAGTGAATGATTCAAGGCCAAGAGAAACGCCAGTCCTGAGAAGAGCATGAGCAGGAGGCTCGCCCCAAACAGCGAAACGTCGGGACGCCGGCTCCACCACCAAGTGAAGGGCGAAAGGGCCAGATTGAGCAGGGCCAACAATTCGGCCCGATGCACGGATCGCACCCAGACTCGCTCCTGCGTCTGGAACTGCTCCAATTGCTTGAGCCCAAACCAGACCAGTCCGCACGAAACCACCGGAAGGCCGATGCCAAACTGGGACCACAGTTCACCCAGGGCCGTCCGGGTGCAGGCGAGCAAGGCCAAGGGCAGTCCCCAGAAAAGACAGGACAACCCGCGCACAACGCGGGCCAGAGAGGTCAGCAAGGAGTCCTGATTCACCGCGGGCAAACGAAACGCTGTCTGGAGGGTTCACCGCAAGGACGAACCCGGGCCGATCGACGACTTGGAACCGCCCCATGGCCGAACCGATCCAACATCAAAAGGCTCTGAAACCAGACTATCACAAAAACAAAAGACCGGCGGATTAGGCCGGTCTTTTTCTGGAAAGCTGGAGCGAGTGAAGGGATTCGAACCCTCGACATTCACCTTGGCAAGGTGACGCTCTACCAGACTGAGCTACACTCGCGTTGACGGGTTGAAAATGCGTCAG
>CANHYD010000269.1 GCA_947464705.1 Verrucomicrobiota bacterium
GCCCGCGGAACAACCCCAGCTCTCACCCGAGAACCTCCCAGGTAGGGACCGATCTCCGAGCGGTCAGCACCGCAGACATTGGCGCTTTCGGAGAAATTGCCCTACCCCGGAAGCGCCCCTGAGAGTCCCAACCCCATCGCACAACCCCGGCTATCACCCGAGTACCTCCCCGGTAGGGACCGATCTCCGAGCGGTCCGCACCGCAGACATTGGCGCTTTCGGAGAAATTGCCCTAACCCCGGAAGCCTCCCATTGGGTGAACCGGGCGTGTGCCCGACGATTGCGTTGTTTTCATCGACCACCAATCACTTCCCAATCGGTGGTTTCTTTTCAACTGCATCGTTCCGACTGAGAGGTTCCGCCTTCGCGCTGTGCGCCAAAGTTGAGGTTGTTCGCTTCCAGAGCGGGCTTCGGACCTATTCTGTTCCGCTGGAGTTTCGTGTGCGGGGATGGAGGCGAGGCTCAACGCCACTGCAGGCGTAGTCGGTAGAAGGACTGGGCCTTCGGTTCTCCGGCGGGCAGCGTCCAGGTGCGGGTTTCGAGGCCCCGGTTGAACGTCGTGGTGCCGGTTCGGGCCTCGGTGGGTAGCGGTTCCCAGCGTGCGAGGTCTTCCGACCGTTCCCAAAAGGCGTCGGCTTGGTCGGCCGATAGGGGATGGGCAAGGGACAGGCTGACGGAACCGTCGAGACCCAACCGAAAGGAGGGGCGACGTAGGGTGGGTTGGTCTTGCGCGTCGGTGTCGCGGGTTCCCTGGAAATATTCCTCGAGGGCATTCCAGCCATCGCCGTCGGCGTCGGTCGTCGGGGAACCAAAGAATGGCAAGGAATCGGAGGTGCCGGGGGTTCCGCCCGTGATGGTGCTGGGCCGCCAAGAGCCCGGCTCGGTGGCGTCCCGGCCGTTCACGGACGACTTCAGGGTCAGCGAGGGGCCGCGGCCGTCGGGGTCCAGAGGCCAGGGCGGGGTATCGTCGTAGGCGCTTTGGGAAACGACGCGGCCGGAGGGGCCGAGCAGGCGGACGACACCACCACCCCGATCTAAATTCCCGGCAAAGGGGCCCAAGATCTTGGGGCTCGGGCCGTAGCGCGCCCGGAATGCCGCGGGGTCGGCCACGAACACCGCCCGCTCTCCCGGGGCCAGGGTCAGCGCGTTGGGGACCACGGCGTCGATGTCGCCCGATAGGCGGGCCCCGCCGAGGAGTCCCCAGCGGTCGGTGCCCCGATGGGCGATCTCAATGAATGCCTCGGCGTTGTTGGCACTCGGGTGATAATGAATTTCGCTGATCTCCAGGTCGGTTTCAGCGGCTATGGCGTCGGGAGTCAGGAAGAGCGCCTCGTTCACCACGGAGGCGGTCGTGCCGATCCGCCGCTGGGCTCGGATCCGCAGAGTTCGATCGAGAGAGATGGGCCCGGAGTAGGGCAGAGCGCTGGCGGTGGGTTCCCCGGCTGGGCCGAGGGGCGTGGATCCGTCGGTGGTGTAGAAGAGTTCGGAGCCGCCGCCTGTGCCGCCGAGGGCGATTCGGGTTCCGCTCGGGAACACGCCGCCGGCGGGGTCGAAGGTCACGGCTGCGTTGGGGATCGGCCTGTCGAGGCCAACTCGTCGGAAGCGGGCCAGGGCGATGGCGTGGATCCGAGGCCAGTAGGTGTTCTTCATCCAGGTCATCTCGGTGATCCAGTCGCTGCGCTTGAGCGGCGTGGATTGTCGGCTGTCGCCCCAGCGGGCCGACTCCGCCACGATGCTCCGGTCGATCTCCGCTTGGCGGCGTTCCCAGCGGGCGCTGTTCTGCGACGGGGTCAGCAGCCCAAAACCTTGTGTGAGTTCGGAGACGCGCGCGGCGAATCGGGCGCGAAAACGAGCGTTCTCGCGCAGTTTGGCGTAGAGGAAGGCGGGGGAATCCTTGGGGCCGCTGACCAACTCAAAGGCTTCGCCGGTGTAGGTCTTGGTTTCGGTCAGGGAGAGGTTCGAGATTTCTTGGTCCCAGGTGAAGAATCGGAATCCGCCGCGGGTGCCGTCGCGGCTGCGCGCGCTCCACCAGTTGTGGTTGGGCCAGTCGATGGCCCCTGAATAGATGTGCAGGACCATGTAGTCGATGAGGCTATCCACCTCTAGGAGCGCCGGCAGGGCCGGGTCGCGGGTGCCATCGGGTCGGCACCCCAACAGCCGCCAGTACGCCGTGTCGTTGGCCAATCCCGCGGAGGCCAGGGTGATCATCGCGTCCCAGGCCGCGCGGTTGCCGCTCTCCAATTCTCCGAAATCCTTGATGATGTCGTAGTCTTCAGGGGCGCCTCCGAAGTTCTCGGACAACCAGGCCGCTTCGGTCCGTTCGGCGAGGTTGTACTGGCCCCAATAAAGTCCGTTGAGGAAGAGGTGCACGTAGCGACTGTGGCCGCAGGGCCAACCCAGGGCTTGTTGGGTGTCCTTCATCCAGACGTCGCGGAGGTAGGTGGCTTTCTTGCGGGTCCAGGGTGTGGCGTCTTCGACAGCCCAACCGTCGGTGGACGAGGCGCGCAAGGTGAGCTCGTTGGCCGAGGTGACCCGGGTGTCGTCAAACAGCGGAAAGCGGAGTCGGGAGGGCCCCCACTCGCGGGAGAAACCCAGGCGGAAGCTGTGCTTGCGGGCATGCCAATGCTGCCGGCTCAGCCCACCGTGGACCCGCAGTCCGGCGTCGATTTGGAAGCCGGGTCGCGGGCTCGACCCGGAGGCCGCGGGCTCGATCCACTCGGCCGACGCGGGTCGAACCCATTGCGACCCTTGGCTCGCGCTGTTGGGATAAATGCCCGTGGCAGCGTCAAACAAGTCGCCCACGTCGGCGGTGATGCACACCGATGGCAAAGATCGGATCGCTTCGATGATCCCGTAGCCCGGCAATGTGGTCCGGACCACATTTGAGTCCATTGCGTAATCGGCTGGGACCGGTTGGCCCGGCGTGGGGCCATAGTTGCCATAGACGCCCCAGGTGGTCGGGTAGCCGGGCGGTTGCGCGGATTGGCGCTCGACCTGATCAGCGAACAAGTAGGTGTGGGTTTGGACCGGAGACGGTTCTTGGTCGGCTGCAAAGGCCATCGCGCGGACGGGGCCGCTGCGGGAGACCAGGATTTCGACGGAGGCCATGCCGGAGCTGGGATCCGGGTCGACACGGGTGCCATGGGTGGCGGTGGGTGTGCTGCCATCCAGTGTGTACTGGAGCCGTGCTCCCGGGGTGGGGCTGGTTAGGCTGACCCGGACCGGACCGGACTGGAATCCGCGCCCCTGGGAGAAAGACGGTGCGGCGGTGAAGCCGGCGATGCCGGGGCCATTGGGTTCACCCGGGCTGGGGTTCGTGAAGAAACGCCTTTCCAGAGACTGGCCCATGCGCAGCTCGGCCTGGATCAAGAAATCGGATCCCGACGCGCGATCATTGAGACCCTCCAGGGCCAAGAGATTGGGGCCGGTTTGCAGCAGCGCCGGGGGTGAGGCCGACACATGCCAGGCGACCGGTCGCAATCCCTCGACCTTCGCGCGAGACCGCTGAACGGGCACATTGTCGCGCGCGATTTCCCGGCCATTGATCCATGCGCGGATTCCGTCGTCGTAGCGCAGGTTCAGTTGCAGCCAGTCGGGAAGCGTCCCTTCGGGAATCGTGAATGGGATGCGCAGGCGGGCCTGAGGGGTCACGCCCCGCATCG
Source organism: Verrucomicrobiota bacterium (assembly GCA_947464705.1). Lineage (GTDB taxonomy): Bacteria > Verrucomicrobiota > Verrucomicrobiia > Limisphaerales > UBA9464 > SXXZ01. The sequence continues at coordinate 3,663 of CANHYD010000269.1, forward strand.
CGGTCGTGAGGTCGGTTCGGATCCACGGGCGGTAACTGCCGATGGAGGTCGCCGGCAGGCCCGCGGCCAGAGCCTGAATGTCTGTGCCTGAAAGTGCTCCGGCCCAGACGGCCATTTCGTCGATCTTGCCCGGGTAGGAGCTGCTCCCGCCGACCCCGCTTCCCACCCACAAAGATCGGATAGCTTTCAAGGGAATGGCTCCGGCGCCGCTGTGCCATAGGGTTCCATTCTGCCAAATCTCCTTTCGCGGCCCGTCCTTCAAAAAGACGTAGTGGTTCCACTGGCCGCGCCAGCGCGAGGGGTCCAGTTCTTGGCGCGAGATGCGAGTGTCA
>CANHYD010000270.1 GCA_947464705.1 Verrucomicrobiota bacterium
ATCACCGATTTCGGTGGAGTCCGGGTGCGGATCGATGACGACGGGGTGTCGACTCCGGACGTGAAGAACAACGTGTTCTGGGGATTCAAGAGCGGATCCAACGAAGACTACGGCAAGGAGTACGCGCCGACCAACAGCAACCCAGTGGTTGATCCGTTGTTGGGGGGCATCAGCCGCAAGCCCGACGGACAGTTGGATCCGACGCTGCGAGCGGGCAGTCCGGCTTACGGCGTGCCGCAGACGGATACCCCCGGCCTGACGACGGTCCATTACACGGGCGCCTTTGGTTCCGAGAACTGGGCCCAAGACTGGACGGCCATGGACGCCGCTGGATTCTTCAAGGCCACCAGCATCAAACCGTCGGGTCCGTTGACCGCACCCGAGCCGCGGGCCCCCGTGCTGGGAGTCAACGCGACTGCCACGGCACTGACCATCACCTTCCCGTCGGAATCGGGACGGTCTTACACCCTCCAGAGCCGCTCGGCCTTGGGTGAGTCCACCTGGAGTCCTCTTGGTGCGTCTGTTACTGGGACTGGCTCCGATCTCACGCTCGAAGTTCCTATCGGAGCTTCTTCGGGATTCTTCCGGGTCTCGGTGGAGTGATCGGTCGCGCGGAGCGCGACGGATCCCGCAGTCTTTCAACGTGGGGCAGATCCTTGACCGGGTCTGCCCCACCTTTTTTATGTGCCCCCGGCTGGGCGCGCTCTTCGATGGGCGCAGGCGGGGACTCTATGGATTGGATCTTGGGAGATAGCCTTTTACAGGCTTCGAGGTGACGGACGAAGGGCGTGTCGGCGCTGCATCCAAATTCCAGCCAAGACCAGAGCCAGGATTGCCAAACTGGAGATCATCAGAGAGCCGTCGAGGAACAGAGGTAGGAATCCGTCGCCAGTGGTCAGGAATCCCCGGGTCAGCAGGACCCCGCAAACTCCGAGGTAACCGGCCGTGTCCGCCACATACATGAGAAACCCCAAGTTGGCGCGATGCCGGGTGATGGCGATCAATCGTTCGAAGAGGGTGGCGTGAACCGCGATGTAGGGCAGGTAAAGGCCAACTCCGATCGATACCATGAACGCGAAGGCCCCGATTGCCTTCCAGCGCCACAGCAGACTTGCAGCGAGGACCATCGACAGTCCTAGGCAAGAGAGTGCCAATCCTGTCAGGAACGCCCGGCGGTTGTCCGCGATGCGCGACAGGAGTCCCATGGGGATCAGGACTCCCAAAGCCACCCAGAACTCGGATCGTGTGAAGACGCTGGGGTCCCCCGGGTCCCCTAAAGCCTTCCAGAGTTCTCGGGAAAAATCGGCCCGCACACTGCGCAACAGGGTCACCAAGGCGTAGGCCAGCGTGATCAACAGAACGATCCCGCCGTGACGACGGAGAAACTCCCACTGTTCATGGCGCTGGAGCGGAGAACGGTCGGAGCGGGCCGCGACATCCAACCCGCTAGGCGGGGGCATTCTGCTGAGCATCGCAGTGAATCCCAATAAAGGCAGCGCGAAGATGGCTCCTGCCACTGCGGGCATCCAACGCTCAGGCACCCCGGCTTCCAGCAGACGAAGGCCGACGGTCTTGGCCAATCCATCGGCAACGATGAAGCTGCAACATAATCCGGCGATGAAGGCTTCAGAAAGGCGCCTTCCCTCAAGGAATCCCAGCACCAGTCCAAAGACCATCCCGAGAGGCAAGCCATTCAGGAAGAGGCAGGCTACCGCTAAATTCGACGGGACAACGCCCAATAGGACCCAAGCGGTTTCGGCGACGGCAATGAGCACCAATAAGGTTTGGATGCGCCGTCGGGTCGGCATCGCGGCGATCACCCGGATCCCGGCCATTTTGGACACGGTGTAACCCAGCACTTGGGAGGCGATCAAAGAGGCCTTCAACCCGGGAGTGGAGGGATCGTCGATGTAGAGAGCGGCCGTGAAGGGTTTCCGAAATCCGTACATGCAGGCATAGGTGCCGAAGGCGGATACGATGCACCAAGCTGCCAAGAGTGTGGGATGACGCTGCCACAGCGGTTCTGGGTCCGGAGTGCCCGAATCGGGGAGGGTGGAGTTTGTCACGGTTTTGTGTTGAGACACTCCCTGGAAGTCTCAAATCGCAGAATCTAACGCGGTGACATTTCTGCTACAGTCGGAGATCAGGCCGGGATCAATGGCCACCCTGGCCCAACGCCCCGACTCCGCCAGGGCGAAGGCTTCTTCCAATTGTTGGAGAGGCATTGGAGGCGAAACCAGAGTCTCCCAAGGGAAAGTCTCTCGATGGAGACTCAGGAACGCGATGGCCGCCTCCAAATGCCGAGGCTGATAGTTGTGGGTTCCTCGAAGGGTCAAGCACTTGCGGATCAGGGTCTCGCCGGTGATCTGTAGTGCGGAGTCCGGGTGAACAAGGCCGGCAATGGCATAGTGTCCGCCAGGTCGGATCCATCTCAACCCGTCTTCAACGACCGATGCGCTCCCCGATACTTCGATGACCACATCGGCCGAGTTGGCGCGGATCGCGTCGTGAGCGGTCGACAGGATGGGGATGCCCCCAAATCGGGGCACCGCCAAGAGGCGGGCCGGTTGACGATCCACAACGAACACCTGTTTCCAGCCGGCAGTCTTCAGCAACGCGCAGCCGTAGAGCCCGAGCAACCCCGCCCCTTGGATCACGACCCGTTCTCCACAGGTCGGAAGGGCTTCGATGACGGCGATCATGGTGGCCAGGGCGCAATTGGCCGGTGCCACCATGGCATCGGTCAGCGAGTCGGGCACAGGCACCAGGTGTGTGCCGGATCGCAACACCAGATGGGTCGCGTAGCATCCATTCAATCCAGAGCCCTCCGACAGACCTCCGTGACCATATTTGAAGAGGCGCTCGCATTTCTGCGGGAGATTCCAGCGAGTGCAGGCCTCGCACAGGCCGCAGGAGTCGGTGAGGGTCCAGGTGATGCGTTGGTCCACCCACGATGCATTCATGCCCGATCCAACGGCGATCACTCGTCCGATCGCCTCGTGACCCAGCACCAGGGGCGTCGGCCCACGGCGTCGTCCCCGATAGGTGTGGAGGTCGGATCCGCAGAGGGTGGTCAAGGTGATGGCCACCAATGCCTCTCCAGATCCAAGAGTGGGACGAGAGAGTCGCTCATACCTGAAAGGGGCTTCAGCACCGGAGAAAATGGCGGCCAAAACGCTGGGTTCCACCGGTTTATAGATACTGAAGGCCTAGGCCTATCTCGAGGCATTTCCCACCGATGAACTCAGGGGTTCTGTGACAAAAAAGTGACGCTTCATGTCTGTTTTGTGCGGTCGCGTGAAGAGTCTGTGAGAGCGGTTGGGTTGGGTTGCATCCGATCTCCCAAATGGTAGAAGCAGACGCCGGCTAAAGGCGGTGCCTTGGCTCGGTCTTTCCATCGATGATCATGAAATCAACCTTTAATAAAGAACCAGGCGTTCGGCGGCATTTGCTGTCGGCGATCGCTGCGTCCCTGATCGCCACGGCGATGCAGGGTTCACTTCAGGCTCAAGCCGTTTCCAACCGCCTGTTCGCCGAGAATTTCGATTCGTTGCCCCTGGGTCCGAACCGGGAGGAAGCACTTGCTGGATTGGAAGTGTGGACTGGAACGCCCCCGAGCGGTTGGGTGCTGGACAACTCGCAGATGCCCGGTTTTGGCACGGCCAGCGACGGCATGGTGGAGTGGGCCGGCTGGACCTTCGCGAGCAAGGACTGGTGGGTGCGCGCGGCGGGCAACCAGCGGCGCGCTGAGTTCGCCTTCGGCGACAACACGGTGATGATCGCTGATCCGGACGAGTGGGACGACCAGGGTCATGCCAAGGGTCTGTTCAATTCGTACATCGCGCTGCCTGCGATCAACGTGACGGGTGCTGCGGCCAACTCGCTGGTGGTGGCCTTCGACTCGACCTGGCGGCCTGAGGCCTTCGATGACGGTGGTGCCAACTGGCCTGTGGACGAGAACGGTCGCCCGATC